>JBFYPO010000046.1:0-33360 GCA_041303215.1 Asinibacterium sp.
ACGCCATATCTTTCTTTTGGAATTTTATCTACCACTAATAAATAAGGAATGCCCATCATACTTGCCCATGCAATTCCAAATCCAGCCATGGGTACAAATAATAAATATTTATCCGTGATATGCGGGAACACTAATAAGCCAATAGCTGCCATGATTAAACAAATTACATGGATCATTTTTGGGCTTATTTTTTTTGCCAACCAAAGTAAAAAGAAGGCAGATAAGAAGGTGATAATATTATACCATCCATTTACTAAGCCTGACCAACCTACCGCTTCATCATAAGCTGGATTATTTTGATAAACAGTCGTGTTCCAAACAGATTGCGCAATACTCTTTGAGGCGTTTTGCCAATAACAAAATAAGGCATACCATTGGAATAAATACACCAATGCTAATTGCCACATCACTTTAGGCATATCACCAATTGCAGAAGCAATTTCTTTAAAGGGTGTAAGTATATTTATTTTTTCCGCTTTTAAAACTGCAAGTTCCGCTTCTGTTGGAGGGATTTCTGGTGTTTTATAAACGGACCAACCAACGGTAAGAATGGAACAGATGCTACCTAAAAAGAAAGAAGCATATACCCAATAAGGCAAGCTGCCATAAGTTCCATGAATTTGTTTCTGAAATACAAACAAAGAAATATTAACTAAAGTAATTCCTAAGCCAGTGAAAAAGCTTTGTGTTAAAAAACCGGTTGCATGTTGCTCGCTTGGTAATTTATCAGCAATGAATGCACGATAAGGCTCCATCGCAGTATTGTTCGCTGCATCTAATACCCATAATAAACCAACCGCCATCCATAAAGCACTACTAAAAGGGTATAGGAATAAACAGATACTACAAAGTAGAGCACCAATTAAAAAATAAGGCTTACGTCTACCAAATCTTGGTGACCAAGTTTTATCACTCATCGCTCCGATGATAGGCTGAATGAGTAAGCCAGTCATTGGGCCCGCTAGGTTTAGTAAGGGAATCTGGTCAGGGCTTGCTCCCAACATATCATAAATTGGGTTGACTGCGGACTGTTGCAATCCGAAACTATATTGAATGCCAAAAAATCCAACATTCATGTTGATGATCTGCGAGAAGGATAACCTAGGTTTAAAAGACATAGTATTTGGTTTAAGCAATGCGTTCTCTAAATATAGTGATTTTGTCATTTTGCCTAAATTTTGTGCAGGCTTAATTAGGCATTTTGCTACATTTTTTTCAGTGCAAACCTTTGCGCTTTGTATCTTTGCGCTCAATCTTTACTTTTATATATGTCTATTCCGATTCAATACATTAAATCTCAGGTCATTCAAGGACTCAGGTACCACTTTATCAAACAGTCCGAAATAAAAGGACTCATGATTTTTGTGAATGCCTATGCCATTATTACTGCAGTTTTATTATTCTATAAAAAAATCAGACCAGAGCTTTTTTTATTGGGATCTCTATTATGGATTGTATTAATGGTCTTTTTTTGGTACCTATTGCCCTGGTTGTTTTATAGAAGAACCATAATGTTTAAACAGGATTGGATTTTTAGTTTCAATGCAACGAATGCCCACTTGGAATCAGACAATGGTAGGGCAGAATGGACTTGGTCCGAAGTGTCCCGTTTTTTTGAAAGCCCATTGTTTTTTCATTTCTATTTTGCACCTAAATCCTTTTTCATCCTTCCGAAAGCGCATTTTAGCTACGAAGACCAGCAATTAATCAGAAATTATTTGAAAAATAATTAGCAATTGTTAGTATTTAAGCTCGTTTTAGGCCTATAAATGGGTTGAAAATGCCCTTTTTCTACTTGATTGTAAAATGTGAATACAAAAAAGCAAATAAACTATTGGTATTTTAACAAAAAGTATATTTTTGCCGCGTAAACAAAAACTTTTTACAATGTCAGACATCGCAACTAGAGTTAAAAAAATTATCGTTGATAAATTAGGTGTTGATGAAGCAGAAGTTACACACGAAGCTTCATTTACAAATGATTTAGGCGCAGATTCATTAGACACAGTGGAATTGATCATGGAATTCGAAAAAGAGTTCAATATTTCTATTCCAGACGAACAAGCAGAAACTATTACTACTGTTGGTCAAGCTGTTGCTTATTTAGAAGAGCACGCAAAATAATAAAATCTATTATTTTAGAAGCTGAACCTTCGGCATATTCAATCCGCCTTTTTGAGCCTTGCTTTAAAGGCGGATTCTTATTTTAAAAACATTTTACATGCAAGCTAGACGTATTGTAGTTACAGGAATCGGTGCCCTAACTCCTATAGGGAATAATGTAGAAACTTATTGGAACAGTTTAATCAATGGTGTTTCTGGTGCAGATATGATTACGCAATTTGATGCGTCTAAGTTTAAGACCAAATTTGCATGTGAAATCAAAGGCTTTGATCCTACAGCATTCATGGATCGTAAAGAAGCAAGAAAACTAGATCGTTTTGCTCAAATCGCTTTAGTGGCGAGTGATCAGGCCGTTTTAGATGCAGGTATTACCAAAGAAAACGTAGACCATGATAGAGTGGGCGTAATCTTTGCAAGTGGTATTGGTGGTTTAACCACTTTTACGGAAGAGGTGACCAATTTTGTACATGGTGATGGTACACCAAGATTTAATCCTTTCTTTATTCCAAAGATGATTTTAGATATTGCTGCAGGACAGATCTCTATGAAACATGGATTTAGAGGTCCAAATTATGCAGTAGTTAGTGCCTGTGCTTCAAGTACCAATGCCATTATTTCGGCCATGGATACTTTAAAATTAGGCAAGGCGGATATTATTATTACTGGAGGATCAGAAGCGGTGATTGGTGTTGCAGGGATGGGTGGATTCAATGCAATGAAAGCCATGAGTGAGCGCAATGATGATCCAAAAACTGCAAGTCGTCCATATGATAAAGATCGTGATGGATTTATCATGGGAGAGGCAAGTGGTGTATTAGTATTAGAAGAATTAGAGCATGCGATTCGTCGTGGTGCCAAAATATATTGTGAAGTAGTGGGCGGAGGCGCCACCGCAGATGCCTACCATTTAACTGCGCCACATCCAGAAGGGTTAGGCGCAAAAAATGTCATGCAAGCAGCATTGAGAGATGCGGGTATGCAGGCCAATGAAATTGATTATATCAATACACATGGTACCTCTACGCCATTGGGCGATATTGCAGAAGCAAAAGCAATCACCGAAGTGTTTGGAGAACATGCGTATCAATTAAATATTAGCTCCACTAAGTCAATGACAGGTCATTGCTTGGGTGCAGCAGGCGTGATTGAAGCAATTGCTTGTATTCAAACTGTAATTCATGATATCATTCCACCAACCATCAACCACTTTACAGATGATCCAGATTTAGATCCCCGTTTGAATTTCACGTTCAATAAAGCCGAAAAGCGTGTAGTGAATGCAGCTTTGAGTAACACTTTTGGATTTGGTGGTCACAATGCTTGTGTAATTGTTAAGAAATACAAAGCTTAACCAACACTAAGTGAAACGCTTATACCATTTTATTTTTTCTTTCAGAAAATCTGAATTTGAAAAAAGTGTGTACATGCTCATTGGCTACCACACATCAAAGATGGTGTTGTTTCATACTGCATTAAATCATAGATCTATTAAAGACAATCCTTCTGAGAACAATGAAAGAATGGAGTTTTTGGGCGATGCAATCATTAGTTCCGTGGTGGCAGAATATTTGTTTAAAAAGTATCCTTACAAAGGAGAAGGCTTTTTGACGGAGATGCGCAGTAAGATGGTGAATAGACAGCAATTGAATCATATTGCGATTCAAATGGGCTTAAAAAAAATGACACGCTTTAATAAATTAGATGGCGGTTTAAAGAGTAGTCAAATTTTTGGCAACACCCTAGAAGCCTTAGTGGGAGCCATTTACCTAGACAAGCAATATAATTTTACAAAAAAATGGATCATCGAAAAAATGATCCAACCTTATTTGTTCATGGATGAGTTAGAGCAAATAGACATCAATATCAAAAATAAAATTATTGGCTGGGCTTTAAAGCAAGGAAAGCAAATTGACTTTGTGTTAGCCGATGAAAAATTGGAAGGACGAAGAAGGTTATTTACCATAGACGTAGTGATTGATGGAGCAACCATCACTTCTCAAAAAGGCTTTACAAAAAAAGATGCAAGTCAAATTGCAGCACAAAAAGCCATCGAAATTTTACAGATCACTTAATGATTTTACATTCAAGCAAGGTTTAAGCCTTCGATTGACATAATTCAATTAATACACCATTCGTGTCTTTTGGGTGTACAAAGCAAACCCATTTATTATCGGCACCAGATTTCGGGGCTTCATTCAGTAGGGTGAATCCTTCCTTTTTCAACCGGTCCATTTCGGCATGAATATCGGGTACTTCAAAGGCGATATGGTGCAATCCTTCCCCTTTTTTTGCAATAAATTTTGCAATGACGCCATTGGGGTCGAGGCTTTCTAGTAATTCAATTTTGGCGCCATTTTGAAGAAAAAACGCCGTATCCACCTGTTCGCCTTGCACTTCTTCGGTTTTATAGCATTTACTGCCCAATAAAACCTCGTATAAGGGTATGCTTGAACTTAAACTGTTTACTGCAATGCCAATATGGTCTACTTTGTACTCCATTGTTGTGTTTTACGAATTGGGAAAAAATTGCTGCCTAAAGCTAACGAAATCCTACATATTGCTGTCCAATCTTTAACTTTGTGCTCTTAGACAAATATAAAATAGAACTATGTTAAAATTACCAATTTATCTTGATCATAACGCAACTACACCAATGGATCCTAGGGTTTTAGAGACCATGATCCCTTATTTCACGGACAATTTTGGAAATGCGGCAAGTAGAAACCATTCTTTCGGATGGCAAGCAGAAGAGGCAGTAGATTATGCACGTGAGCAAATCGCACAATTGATTGGAGCTGATCCAAAAGAGATCATCTTTACATCTGGTGCAACAGAAGGGGATAATTTAGGTATCAAAGGTGTATACGAAATGTATGCAAGTAAGGGCAATCATATCATTACTTGTACTACTGAGCATAAAGCAGTTTTGGATACTTGTAAGCACTTGGAAAAATCAGGTGCAGAAGTAACTTATTTAGAAGTACAACCGGATGGCTTGATTGACTTAAAAGAGTTAGAAGCAGCTATGAGACCAACTACAATTTTAGTGGCGATCATGTATGCAAATAATGAAATTGGAGTGATTCAACCAGTGAAAGAAATCAGTGCAATTGCGAAAAAGCATGGTGCTTTATTTTTCACAGATGCGGTACAAGCGGTAGGTAAAATTCCGGTGGATGTGAATGCAGACGGAATTGACTTGATGGCATTTACAGCGCATAAAATGTACGGTCCTAAAGGGGTAGGTGCATTGTACGTTCGTCGTAAAAACCCAAGAGTGAAAGTAACGGCACAAGTAGATGGTGGTGGACATGAAAGAGGTATGCGTAGTGGTACTTTGAACGTTCCAGGTATTGTAGGATTTGGTAAAGCTTGTGAATTGGCAAGATTAGAAATGGCCGCAGATACGGAGCGTATTTCTAAATTAAGAGATAAATTAGAAAATGCTTTAAAGCAAATTGATGAGTCTTATGTAAATGGAAATCCCGCACATCGTTTACCACATGTAAGCAATATTTCTTTCAAATATGTAGAAGGAGAAGGATTGATGATGGGCTTTAACCAAGACATCGCATTGTCTTCTGGATCAGCTTGTACATCGGCTTCTTTGGAACCTAGTTATGTATTGAAAGCATTAGGCTTAGGCGATGATTTAGCGCATAGCTCTCTACGTTTTGGCTTAGGAAGGTATACAACAGAAGAGCAAATCGATTTTACAATCAAAGCAGTTACAGATACTGTTTTGAAATTAAGAGAGATGAGCCCATTATGGGAAATGTTCAAAGAAGGAATCGATATTGATTCTATTCAATGGGCACATCACTAACATTACAAAATGCACCGCATTTTGAAATGTTGACAAGGAAGTGCCGATGGGCACATCACTAACAAATAAACAGACCAGGTCTCCTTTTAGAAAATTTTAAAATATACAATTATGGCATACTCAGATAAAGTAATCGATCATTATTCTAATCCTAAAAACGTAGGTACATTAGATAAAGCATCTAAAACAGTAGGTACTGGTTTAGTAGGCGCGCCAGAGTGTGGTGACGTTATGCGTTTGCAAATTCAAGTAGATGATGCAACAGGTATCATTACGGATGCAAAATTTAAAACATTTGGTTGCGGTTCAGCTATTGCCTCTTCTTCTTTAGCTACAGAGTGGTTAAAAGGAAAGTCAGTGGATGAAGCAGTTAAAATTGACAACATGGATTTAGTTGAGGAATTAAACTTGCCTCCAGTTAAAATTCACTGTTCTGTTTTAGCAGAAGATGCGATCAAGGCAGCCATCAATGACTACCGTGCAAAGAATGGTTTAGAGCAATTGGTATTTGAAGAGCGCATTCACTAATTCATTGCAATGAGCGAAGTAGCAGCAAATACAATTTATGTCAGCGAAAAAGCAAAAGCAAAGGTAAAACAACTGATGCTGGATGCTGGTGTTGCAGAGGATCCTGCTTATTTTTTAAGAGTAGGTGTGGTGGGTGGAGGCTGTTCTGGACTGAGCTATAAATTAGACTTCGACAATGAAATAAAGCCAATGGATCAGGTTTTCGAAGACAATGGCGTTAAGATTGTCACTGACCTTAAAAGTTTTTTGTACTTAGTCAATACAGAATTAGAATTCTCTGACGGATTGAATGGGAAAGGATTTTATTTCAACAATCCCAATGCGAGTAGAAGTTGTGGATGTGGAGAGAGTTTCGCAGTGTAGCATAGATTCAAATAGTTTTATATAACGCCTCGAATTTTCGGGGCGTTATTTTTTATAGTAGCTTTGAGCCATGTGGGCAATATGTAAAAAAGAGTGGGCGCATTATTTTGGCAGCTTAGCTGGCTACCTTATCATTAGTTGTTACTTATTGGTGAATGGGGTTTTGTTATTTATACTGCCCAATTTTAATATATTGGATTTTGGGTATACCAGTTTACAAGCTTATTTTGACTTTGCGCCATGGGTATTGATTTTATTGATCCCTGCAATTACCATGAGGAGTTTTTCTGAAGAGTACAAACAAGGGACCTATGAAATTTTAAAAAGTCTTCCTATCGCTACAAGGTCCATCCTATTAGGAAAATATTTGGGGGTTTTGTCCATTACTTTCTTGGCGATTTTTCCTACCTTTTTTTATGCGATTGTATTAGATCGTTTAAGCACTGTTGGTGGACTAGATTGGGGTGCTACATTCGGTGCTTATATTGGATTATTTGCTTTGGCGGCCGTCTATGTGGCCGTGGGTGTTTATGTGAGTAGTACCACAAAGCATACTATGGTTGCCTTATTGGCTTCCATTTTGATTAGTATTTTTTTATACAAAGGGTTTGATTGGTTAGCTACAGTTGCTCTTTTTCAAAATGGCTACGACTATACCATCCGACAATTAGGGCTTTCCTTGCACTATCAAAATTTAAATAAAGGTGCCGTCGTCTTACAAGATGTATTGTATTTCAAAACTGTCATTTTGCTTTTTGGCTTAGGATGTATTGAACAATTGTCAGGAAAGTTCAAGTATAGTTGGGTCTTATTTGGAATGCTTTTACTCAATTATTTGAGTGTTGTGTATCCGTTTCAAATTGATTTAACCAAGGACCATCGCTACACAATCAGTGCGACGTCTAAAAAAATAATTCAAGACCTGGACCAGCCTGTGCACATCCATCTTTATTTAGGAGGTACGCTACCAGCACATTATAAAAAACTAGAATTAGCTACGACACAGTTTTTGAACAAATTACAACAGTTGAATCCCAATAGCATTCAATGGGATCAAGCTGTTCCGGGAGCAATGTATCAGGATACCGCTTTATTACAATTTTATGATAGTTTGGAGCGACAAGGCTTACCCATAGATCGATACCAAAATATAGCTAAAATCACTGATCAAAAATTAGATCAATTATTGGTCCCTGGACTTTTGATCGAAGTGGATGGGCAAAAACCTATTGCAATTGACTTAAGAAGTAGCAAGCAGTATTTCAAGCCTTACAATGTAATCAAAGACATACCAGAACTTGATATAGAAGCCAGTTACAATGCAGCTGAAGCTTTATTGGAATATAAAATTATACAAGCCATTTATTTACTCAACAGAAAAGAGCGTCCTAGTATTGCCTATCTAATTGGAAACGGACAACCTTTAGATTTGACTGTAAATGACTTAGGTCAGTCTATTAAAAATCAATATAATTTAGGGGTCTTTGATTTACAAAAAGGTTTCCCAGACCCATCTAAAATAAACACACTTTTAATTGTTAAACCATCCCAACGTTTTTCGGAGCTAGACCAATTAAAAATTGATCAATTTATTGTAGGAGGTGGAAATGTAATATGGGCGCTAGACCCATTGTATGCAGAGTATGATAGTTTGCGCAATACGGAGGGGGCTTACCTTGCTTATGATCGTGGACTAGGTCTAGATAAGCAATTGTTTAAATATGGGGTAAGGGTGAATTCCAATTTAGTACAAGACTTAAATTGTGCAAAGTTGCCAATGGTGGTGGGTGTCAATGCGGATGGAACGCCCAATATACAAAGAGTGCCATTTCCTTATTACCCTTTTGCGCAAGCAGGTGCGGAACATCCAATGGTGCAGAATATGGATCGTTTATTGACTGCTTTTCCTGCTAGTATAGATACCGTGCGCGCCAATGGCATTTCAAAAACAATCTTATTAACTACGGATACTACTAGCAGAATTATTGCTAGTCCCGCCATGATTGAAATCAATAGCGGCCAACGAGCGGGCGAGTTGGCTAGCTTTGTTCAAAAAAATATTCCAATCGCTGTTTTATTAGAGGGGCAATTCAAATCTGCTTTTGCAGGAAATATCACCCAGGCCTTGTTGGACTCAGTACAAATTGCTACTGGAAAAACTTTTAAAGCAACAGGCAATCAAGCGTCTAAGCAAATTGTACTTGCAGATGCCAATCTGATCACCAATTTTATAGACCCACAAAAAGGCCCGTTGCCAATGGGAATGATCCCTTTTGAAGGGTTTAAATTTGCCAACAATGTCTTTTTTCAAAATGCAATAGCTTACCTCAACGAGCCGATTAGTTTAATGGAGGCAAGAAAAAAGAACCTCGTGTTAAGAAGCTTGGATAGGCAAAAAGTGGAGGACAATAAATGGTGGATACAGCTCATTTTATTGGCTGGACCCTTATTGCTATTAGGACTAGGTTATTGGGCCTATGCGACTTATCGTCAATCTCGATTTGTCGAATCTAAATCATAGCTTATCTTTACTGCATGACAACAGATCAAATTGTATACGCTGTTTTTGGAGTAGTCGTTGTGACCGCTTTGATTCTAGACTTAGGCTTTTTAAGCAAAAAAAACACCACTATAACGATTCGCCAAGCTTTACAACAAACTTTTATTTGGGTCTTGTTGGCTTTGGGATTTTTTGTTTTTATGTGGGCAGAAGAAGGTCAAAAATTAGCCTTTGAATACTTGAGTGGTTATCTAATGGAATGGAGCTTGAGTATAGATAATATTTTTGTATTCATTTTAATTTTTGATTCCTTTAAAGTCAAGGAACAACATGTTTCTAGGGTGTTGTTAATTGGTATATTGATAGCTATTGTTTTCAGGGTAATATTTATTACAGTGGGGGTTGCTTTAGTTGCAAAATTTGCATGGATACTTTACTTATTTGGCGTATTCTTATTGTATACGGGGTATAAAATGTTTACTGCAAATGAGGACGAAGCTTTTGATCCACATGATTCTAAAATTTATAAGTTTTTGAAAAAATTCTTACCTATTACCAATGAGGATGGAGATGGTAAGTTTATGGTACGCATCGGAGGGAAGCCAATGTACACAAGCCTTTTTGTAGTGGTGGTTTTATTGGCTGCAATTGATTTAGTGTTTGCGCTAGATTCCATTCCAGCTGTAATGGGCATCTCTATGAGTAGTTTAGTCATCTACACGTCGAATATTTTTGCCATCCTTGGGTTGCGTTCTTTATTCTTTTTATTAAGAGGTGCAGTGAATCAATTTGAGCATTTACAACAGGGCATCGCCATCGTGTTAATTTTTATTGGTGTTAAGATGTTGGGAGAGCATTATATCAATATGGTAATGGATAAAAACACACAAGTATTATTGTCTTTATTGGTCATTGTTTTTTCTATTACTGGTTCAATTTTATACTCCATCTTTTCTAATCGTCAAAAGAACCTACCAAAGGATATCAAGGACAATACTATTTAATTTATGCAATTCAATATGAACGGTAAGAAAGTAGCAGCTTTGATTATTGCCATTATCGCAATCGATCAATTGTTGAAGTTTTACATCAAATTAAATTATTTCTTAGGGGAAGAGCACCTTGTCATGGGCACTTGGTTTAGGCTTCATTTTGTAGAAAACGAAGGCATGGCTTGGGGCTTAAAATTTGGGGGCGGATTCGGTAAAATTGCATTGACTTTATTTAGATTGGCTGCAGTGATTTGGGGCACTTTCTTGATCAAGGGGTTTATTCAAAAAAAATACCACAATGGGTTTATTATTTGTGCTGCACTTATTTATGCTGGCGCATTAGGTAATTTGATTGATAGTATGTTTTATGGGCTATTATTTGATGCCAGTATTCCTTATACCACAATGGTGGCTCAGTTTTTACCAGAAAGCGGAGGTTACGCCTCATTTTTGCATGGTAAAGTAGTGGATATGTTCTATTTCCCAATTATTACAGATGCTCAATTCCCAACTTGGATGCCCATTTGGGGAGGAGAATCTTTTGAATTCTTCCGTCCAGTCTTCAATTTTGCCGACATGGCGATTAGTACGGGGGTGATTACTTTATTCATTTTCCAAAGCAAGTTTTTCCCATCTGAGGATCCGGCATAATTTCCTTTCCATTTTTGAACGCTTCTTCGTACCTTCATGGCCTAAAAATCAGATAGGACAAGCGTTTTATGAGTAATCAATATCCAGAATTCAGTGGCTTACATTTGCCAACAATAGAGGCAGAAATTTTAGCAGCTTGGAAAAAAGAACAAGCTTTTGAACAATCTGTTCAATTAAGAGAAGGGAAAACACCGTTTGTGTTTTATGAAGGTCCTCCAAGTGCCAACGGTATGCCTGGTATCCACCATGTGATCTCTAGAACCTTAAAAGACATGGTATGCCGTTATAAAACCATGCAAGGTTTTCAGGTAAAACGTAAAGGTGGATGGGATACGCATGGTCTGCCTGTGGAATTAGGCGTTGAAAAAGAATTGGGCATCACTAAGGAGGATATTGGAAAAACAATATCTGTGGAAGACTACAATCAAAAATGTAGAGAAGCAGTATTGCGTTACAAAAAAGAGTGGGACGATATCACCAACAAGATGGGGTATTGGGTGGACTTAAACAATCCTTATATCACTTTTGAAAACAATTACATAGAAACATTATGGTGGATATTAAGTACGCTGTATAAAAAAGGATACCTCTATCAAAGTGTAAGTATTCAACCTTATTCACCAGCCGCTGGTACAGGGTTAAGCTCTCATGAATTGAATCAACCAGGCACTTATAAAGATGTGAAAGATACTTCTGTGGTGGCGATGTTTAAGGCAATTGCATCAGCAGAAAGTCAATTTATATTTGATGCTGCAGCTGCTAATACATTGACGAAAGAAGTGTATTATATGGCATGGACGACAACGCCATGGACATTGCCATCAAATTTAGGATTGACTGTTGGGCCAAATATTGAGTATAGTTTAATTGCTACTTATAATCCCTACACAGCAATGCCAGTGAATGTTATTGTGGCAAAAGCCTTGGTAACAAAGTATTTCAAGGAAGAGGGATTAAGCCTGTCAAGTTTTGCAGAAGGAGATAAAGTGTTGCCATGGAAGGAACTGGCTACATTCAAAGGAAGCCAATTGAACGGATTACGTTATGAGCAATTGATGCCATTTGAAGCCAATCATCCTGCAAATATTGAAGGAGATCCATTTAAAATCATCTTAGGAGATTTTGTAACCACAGAAGATGGAACAGGTATCGTGCATACTTCTCCGGCATTTGGTGCAGATGACTATAAGGTGGGACAAAAGAATAATTTAGGGATCATTACTTTAGTAGATAGAGAAGGAAAGTTCATTGACGGAGTAGGAGAGTTCGCTGGAAGATTCGTTAAGAATTACAAAGACGAAAAAGATTTTCAAGATGTGAACGTAGATATCTCTGTGAAGTTGAAAAAAGAAAATCGTGCTTTCAAAGTAGAAAAATACGAACACAATTATCCGCATTGTTGGAGAACAGATAAACCCATTTTATATTATCCATTGGATGCGTGGTTTATCAAGACCACTGCAGTGAAGGAAAGAATGGTAGAGTTGAATAAAACAATCAATTGGAAACCAAAAAGTACTGGTGAAGGTCGATTTGGTAATTGGTTGGAAAATATGGTGGATTGGAATTTATCTAGAAGTAGGTATTGGGGAACGCCTTTGCCTATCTGGAGAACAGAAGATGGAACAGAAGAAATATGTATTGGTTCAATAGAAGAATTGACTGCAGGATTTTTAGCAGCGAAAGAAAAAGGATATAATCAGGAAGTGAAACTTCAAATTGTGGATGGTAAATTAGACGTCGATTTGCATAAGCCATTCGTTGACCAAATAGAAATCTTAAGTCCTTCTGGCCAACCGATGAAACGAGTTGCTGACTTAGTAGATGTATGGTTTGATTCAGGTGCGATGCCTTATGCGCAATGGCATTATCCATTTGAAAATAAAGAGTTAGTAGAAAAAGGTTTGGCATTTCCTGCAGATTTTATTGCAGAAGGAGTGGATCAAACAAGGGGTTGGTTCTATACTTTACATGCATTAGGTGTATTGTTGTTTGACAAAGTAGCTTACAAAGCCGTAGTGAGTAATGGGTTGGTATTGGACAAAAACGGCAATAAGATGAGTAAGCGTTTAGGTAATGTGGTGAACCCTTTTGAGACTTTACAAACCTATGGTGCAGATGCAACAAGATGGTATCTAGTGACCAATGCATCCCCTTGGGATAATTTAAAATTTGATTTATCGGGTATTCAAGAAGTACAAAGAAAATTCTTTGGTACATTATATAATACGTATCAATTTTTTGTTTTGTATGCCAATGTGGATGGATTCAAATTTGAACAAGAATATATTCCAGTAAAGGATCGTCCTGAGATTGACAGATGGGTTATATCCTCTTTGAATAGCTTAGTACAAACTGTTACTGTGGCGATGGATGATTTTGAGCCAACCATTGCTGGACGTGCTATTGAAACTTTTGTAGACGAACATTTAAGCAACTGGTACGTTCGACTTTGCAGAAGAAGATTCTGGAAAGGAACCTATACCGACGATAAGATAGCTGCTTACCAGACCTTATATGAATGTATCGAAACCATTGCAAGATTGATGGCACCTATCGCTCCTTTCTTCTGCGATCAATTATTTAGAAATTTAAACGGCATTACTAAAAAATTCGAAGCAACTTCAATACACCATATTGATTTTCCAAAAGCAGATCTATCAAAAATGGATGCTGCTTTAGAAACAAGGATGCAGTTGGCGCAGGATATTTGTTCTTTGGTATTGTCTATTCGTAAAAAAGTGAATATCAAAGTTCGCCAGCCATTACAAAAAATATTAATACCGGTTTTAGACCCTTCTATGAAAGAGGCCATTGAGCAAATGGAAGAATTAATTCTAGCCGAAGTCAATGTGAAAGAAATAAATTATATCACAGAGACGGAAGGGGTAATTAGCAAGAAACTGAAACCAAATTTTAAATTATTGGGGGCAAAGTTAGGCACCAAAATGAAACAAGCCTCTGCGGTCATCGCCGAATTGAGTCAACAAGCCATTGGGGAATTGGAACGTAACGGTACCCTACAGATTGAGGTGGATGGAACATCTATTTCATTGTTAATCAGCGAAGTAGATATCATCGCAGAAGATATTCCAGGTTGGAGTGTGGCGGTGAAGGGCAATTTAACCGTTGCTTTGGATATTACCCTTTCTGAGGTACTTTTAAAGGAAGGAAATGCACGAGAATTGGTAAATAGGGTCCAAAACATCCGAAAAGAGGCCAATTTTGAGCTAACAGACAAGATTTTACTCCAAATTGTGGATAACCCAAATTTGAAAGATTCCATTAATGAATTTTCAGCCTATATTTGCCGCGAAATATTAGCGACCGAGATTGAGTGGGTCTCTAACCTTGAAGAAGGCGTTGATATTGAAATAAATGAACAAAAACTAAAGATTTTAGTTAGACAAAAAGGATAATTATGGCTACAAAAAAACCAGCACCTAAAAAAGCGGCACCAGCTAAGAAAGCAGCGCCAGCAAAAAAGGCAGCGCCGGCAAAAAAAGCGGCACCTGCTAAAAAAGCAGCACCTGCTAAAAAAGCGGTACCAGCAAAAAAGGCAGCTCCGGTAAAAAAAGCAGCACCAGCAAAAAAGGCAGCGCCAGTTAAAAAAGCGGCTCCTGCAAAGAAAGCGGCTCCTGCAAAAAAAGTAGCGCCTGCTAAAAAAACTGCACCAGTTAAGAAAGTAGCTCCTGTGAAAGTGGTTGCAAAGCCAGCTGCAAAATCAGCTCCTGCAAAGAAAGCGGCTCCTGCGAAAGTGGTTGTAAAGCCAGTTGCTAAGCCAGCTGCAAAAGCAGTACCTGCAAAGAAAGCGGCTCCTGCGAAAGTGGTTGCAAAGCCAGTTGCTAAACCAGCTGCAAAAGCACCAGCAAAAGCAGTACCTGCTAAAGCGCCAGTAAAACCTGTAGTAGCTTCAAAGCCAGTTGAAAAATACGTACCTCCTGCAAAACCAGTTCCTGTGATTCCTACTCCGCCGGTAAAGCCAGTGCGTAAGGCAGCAGAGCCAATTAAGGATATTAAAGTACCAAAGATCAATGCCAAGAGCAGTGTTCCTTATCAGCCAGGTTATGTGCCAATGGAAAAGAGAAAGGAAGTAGAAAGATCAACTGAAACTTTAGTTAAATATTCTGATGCCGAATTAGCTGAATTTAGAGACTTAATCTCTAAGAAATTAGACGCCGCTAAAAAAGAGTTAGTGTATTTACAAGGGTTGATTACCCGTAAGGACGAAATGGGTGGGGATAATGATGACGCAAGGTACATGACGATGGAAGATGGTAGTGTGAGTATGGAAAGAGAACAATTGGGACAAATGGCAAGTCGTCAAATTACCTTCATTGACCACTTAGAGAAAGCCTTAATGCGTATCGAAAACAAGACCTATGGTATTTGTAGAGTGACTGGTCGCTTGATAGACAAAGCGCGTTTACGTGCTGTGCCACATGCCACTTTAAGCTTAGAAGCAAAATTAGGGTACGTTAAAAACAGCAGTGAGCAATAATTGTAGTTTAAACATTCACTAGTAGAATAAAAAAACCCGATCATTGATCGGGTTTTTTGTTGAAACGATAGCTAAGCCTTGGCTTTGAATCATTGAGTTACTTTACTTCCTGCATGTCAATTAATTTTTTATAATAACCACCTTGCGCTAATAAGTGTTCATGGTTGCCGCGTTCTACAATGGATCCCTTCTGTAAAACAATAATTTCATCTGCGTGGCGGATAGTGGATAATCGATGTGCAATCACAATAGAGGTTCTATTTTGCATCATATTATTAATTGCATCTTGCACCAAGCGCTCGCTTTCTGTGTCTAATGCAGAAGTAGCTTCGTCTAAAATTAAGATGGGTGGATTTTTCAAAACCGCTCTTGCAATAGTTAAACGCTGACGTTCACCACCGCTTAATTTACTACCTCTATCCCCAATCATCGACTGAAAGCCGCCTTCTTTTTTAAGGATAAAGTCGTAGGCGTTTGCAATTTTAGCAGCTTCAATAATTTCATCCATACTGGCTTCGGGCTTACCTAATGCAATATTTGCCGCAATAGTATCATTGAATAAAATGGGTTCTTGTGTTACAATACTTATAAGTTGTCTTAAGCTATGTAAACTATAGTCTTTAATATTTTTTCCGTCAATCCATAAATTACCCGAAGTTACATCGTGAAATCTTGGTACTAAATCTGCAAGCGTACTTTTGCCCGCACCAGAAGATCCAACCAATGCAACCGTGGTTCCTTTCTTGATGGTCAAATTAATAGCATTCAAAATAGTAGCATCTTGATAGGCAAAACCAACCTGATCAAAATGAATTTGATCCCTAAAGCCTTCTAACTGAATTGGGTTAGAGGCTTCTTCTACTGTATTAGGTGCTTCCAAAATTTCATTCAACCTGTCTAAGGTGGCGGTTCCTCTGTTGACGTTGTAAACCGCTTGTGACAATGCTTTAGCAGGATTAATGATTTGAGAAAACAAAGCTACGTAAGTAATAAAGGAGCCAGGAGAAAGGATATCACCACTTAGTACAAGCTTGCCCCCAAACCAAAGTACACCACATAAAATTGTGACCCCTAAAAATTCAGAAACGGGGGACGCTAGGTCGCGACGATTTAAAATTCTATTTTTTAAATTAAAAATATCTTCTACTAAGCCATAAAATTGTCCTTTTACTTTTCCTTCTGCATTAAATGCTTTAATGATTCTTAGACCAGACAATGTTTCTTCCATCTGACTTAATATCTCACCCCATTTTACTTGTGCACTATTGGTGTGTTTTTTTAAGCTACGACCAATGCGTCCTACAATCAATCCAGCCAATGGCAACAAAACAAAAACAAATAAGGTCAGCTTTGCACTGATCAAGAATAAGAAAATTAAAATACCAATGATGGTAAGAGGCTCTTTGATCAATCCCTCTAGCGCACTGATTACTGAACTTTCTAATTCTGCAATATCATTAGAAGCCCTGCTTAAGATATCGCCTTTTCTTTTTTCTGTAAAATAGCCAACGGGAAGTTGTAAAATTTTATCGTACAATAATTTTGAGTATTTCTTTGTGACCATGTTTCGAATAGGCGCAAGAAAATAAAATGCCAGGTATAAGAATAAATTTTTGAAAAAGATGGATACAATGATGAATAGACAAATCCAGCCTAAAGCATAAGCTTTGCCATTTTCTTGAATAATGTCTTGTAAAAATCGATAAATGACATCTTTCACATTCGCATTGTCATTGAGTGTACTGGGCGAAAGACTTGTAAATGCGTTATTCCCAAAGATGAGGTCTAAGAATGGGGTGAGCATTCCTAATGAAAACAAGCTAAATAAGATGGATAACAAGATAAATAGACCATACCAGCCCATATAGGTCTTGTATTCCTTGATATAACTTACAATGCGAAAAAATTTCTTCATAATTAAAACTATTCCCTCAGAATAATCAGCAAAGTAACTAATTTTACAGCGAATCAACGACTTTGATTATGGAAGAGGGTAAAAGACAGAAACAAGTAGCTGGTGCGATTCAAGCCACCATGAACGATATTTTTTTAAAATTGGGGCTAAACCATTTGCAAGGCGGGATGATTTCGATCTCCTCTGTGAAAGTAACCCCGGATTTATTAGAAGCTAGAATCTATTTGAGTTTATTTCAGGTGGCCGACCAGGAAGCCTGCTTTAAGAAAATACAAGCACAAGCTTGGGATATCAAAAAGCATCTTCAAGAAGCAATGAAACACCAATTAAGACGTATTCCAGTGTTGCATTTTTATCTAGATGACACTTTGGATTATGTATTTAAAATGGAAGAGATTTTAAAAAACCTATAAGGTGCATTTTCTATTTGCTTGGCGTTATTTTAGAGGTAAATACTCTTTTCAGGCAATACAATGGATTGCCTGGGTGAGTGTTTTTGCGATTGCTATTGGCACGGCAGCTTTAATTACTATCCTCAGTGTATCTAATGGGTTCTCTGAAATCGTCAAAGGCTTGTATGCAGATTTTTATGCCGATTTACGTGTGGTGCCAACTGCTGCAAAATATACTACTATAACGAATGCGCAATTGGACTCCATTCGACAGGTTAGAGGAGTGCATTATGCAACTGGAATCGTAGAGGGCAAAGCACTAATAAAGCGTGATGCCGCGCAAGCAGTGGTATTTGTAAAAGGAGTAGACGCTAATTATATACATATCAATCAGGTTAATCAATATTTAAAAAGAGGACAGTTTGAGCTAGGAAACCTTGATACACCTAAATTGGTTTTAGGCATTGGTATAGAAGAACAGTTGTTGCTTTTTAATACGGAACTTGGAAGTCCTTTAGAATTAATTGCAGTTGGACGAACCGGTAAGTCTCTACAATCCTTAGATCAACTGAATCACTTAATAGCCCAGCAGTCTGGCGCATTTTCGGTACAACAAGAGTTAGATGGGCAGTATGTATTTACTTCGAATCAATTTGCACAATATTTATTTGATTTAGATAGCAATCAGTTTTCAGGGATAGAATTAGCAATCGATCCTGCACAAGAAAAAACGATCATTAAAGACCTATATGGCATTTTAGGCAAAAGTGTTTTAGTCCAGAATAAGTACCAACAAAATGCAGATTTGTATAAAATTATGCAAACAGAAAAATGGATCATTTTTGCTATCCTAGCGCTCATTATGGTAGTTGCCTCTTTTAATTTAGTAGGGGCTTTAACAATGCTAGTGCTCGAAAAACAAAAAGATATTCATGTATTGCATGCGATGGGTGCGACTGCAGGAACGATTCAAAAAATATTCCTTAGCTTATCAGTAGTTTTATCCTTGACAGGCGCAATAATTGGTGGTTTGTTAGCGTCCTTATTGATTTTTGCACAAGCTCAGTTTCACTTTATCCCATTGCAAGGTGCGAGCTTTGTAATTGATTATTATCCTGTCAAAGCAATAGGGACAGATTATATAGCAGTTATTTGCTTAGTGCTAGTCATAGCAGTATTAGCCGGATGGATACCAGCAAGAAAAGCCGCTGCAAGAATTTTCGAAAAAATTGGTTAAAAATCTCCCAAGGTCATTTCTAGTTGACTCAATGCGTTTTCTAATTGTGCATCATTCGGTGCAATGCCATGCCATTCATGTCCTGTTTCCATAAAATCAACGCCTTTGCCCATCACAGTTTTCATTAAAATCACAATTGGCTTGCCTTGTCCAGTTAATGTTTTTGCATGCTCCAACGTAGTTACTATTTCTTCCATATTATGACCATCCATATGCAATACGGTCCAATGGAATGCTGTAAACTTATCTTCTAAATTATCCAAGTTCAAGACCTTGCTTAATGGTCCGTCAATTTGTTGACCATTCACGTCGATAGTGGCAATATAATTGTCTACTTTATTGTGTGCAGCAAACATAATCGCTTCCCAGTTTTGGCCCTCTTGTAATTCTCCGTCACCATGTAAGGAGTATATAATACGATCGTCGTTATTGTATTTTTTGGATAAAGCTGCACCAATCGCAACACTCATTCCTTGACCTAATGAACCGCTCGCAATACGAATACCAGGCAAGTGCTCGTGGGTAGTTGGATGACCTTGTAAACGAGAATTGATCATTCTGAAAGTGGCTAATTCTTTCACATCAAAATAACCAGCTCTTGCGAGTACTGAATAAAAAACAGGAGAGATATGCCCATTAGAAAGGAAAAATAAATCTTCTCCTTTACCATCCATTTTAAAAGCAGGGTCATGCTTCAATATTTTAAAATAAAGTGCAGTTAAAAAATCTGTACAACCTAAAGAACCACCTGGATGACCACTTTGTTGTGCGTGTACCATTCTTACGATATCTCTTCTTACTTGTGAGGCTGTGTTGATTAATGCTGCAGTTGTCATAAAACTATTTTAAGGATATGGGCAAAGATAGAAAAATTAGCTCCATAAAAAAAAGGTCGGGGAAGAATACCAAGGATTTATTAGCTTTGTATTCGAAAAACATCGATCCTATGTCAGAGGAATTAAAGAAAATTAGTACAGAGGCTGAAAATGGCATGAAAAAAGCCATCGGTCACTTAGAAATAGAATTATCTAAAATTAGAGCAGGAAAAGCAAGTCCATCTATCTTGGAAGGGGTGAATGTAGATTACTATGGCACACCCACTCCGATTAGTCAGATAGCCAATGTGCAGGTGTTGGACGCAAGAACCATTAGTATTCAGCCATGGGAAAAGAATATGTTAGCACTGATAGAAAGAGCCATTATGGGTGCTAATATTGGCATTACACCTCAGAACGACGGGGTAAATATCCGCTTATTCATGCCGCCTTTGACAGAAGAGCGTAGAAAGGAGATGGTGAAAAAAGCAGGAGGAGAAGGTGAGCAAAGTAAAATTGCCATCCGAAACATAAGAAGAGACCATATTGAACAAGTGAAGAAATTACAAAAAGAGGGTACTAGCGAAGATATTTGTAAAGGGGCAGAAGAGGCTATTCAGGCATTAACAGACAAGCATATTGCTTTAGTTGAAAAGCATTTAGAAGCAAAAGAAAAAGAAATCATGACTGTATAATAGTTCAGTTCAATTTTGATTGAATGTATTCAGAAGCCTCCTAATTTATTGGGAGGCTTTTTGTTGTAAGAAAGGAATGAAATTTAAATTACCTCTATTTACAATGTACACGCCAAATAAAATCACTGCTAAACAAAGTAGTTGCAAGGGCGCTAAAGATTCGCCGTAAATCAAGCCCCAGCCTACAGCTACAATTGGTATACCATAGGTTACAAGTGATCCAAATAAAATACCTGCTTTCTTAACTAAGTAGTAAAAAAGGATAGAAGCCATCGAAGTACCTACCATGCCAAGTAGCGCACTTGTTAAAGTACTATGCACTACAAGAGGTTGGGTAAAATCCATTTTAAAATAATCCGTAAAATACAATACAGCAGCACTTGGCAGAATCAAAAATGAAAATGCAACGGAAGCAATTTGTATAGATCCAATTTCTTTAAGGTTCCTGCCTACAGTATGCACATTGATGCCATATAAAAGGGTTGCTATTAAAACAAGGCTTGCATAAGAAAGATGATCTAAGTGCATTTCTTTACCTGTGATCATCAGAAAGGTTAAACCTATAAAACCAATCAAGATGCCTACAATTTTAATAACACTGGTTTGCACTTTATAAAAAACGATGCCTACTAAGATAGTGAATAAAGGGGTTAGGGAATTTAAAATTCCAGCCAAAGCACTATCGATTTTTGTTTCAGCAATACAGAATAAATAAGCTGGAATAAAATTGCCTACTAGTCCAGAAATAATCACCAGGCCCATTTTGTCTTTTGGTATTTTGCGAAATGCTTTAACGGCAAAAGGCAATAAAACCAGTCCTGCAAAAAGCATCCTGAGTGAAGCCACTTGATAAGGCGAAAAAGCCCTTAAACCTTCCTTCATTAAAATAAAGGAGCTGCCCCATACAATTGATAATAAGATAAATACAAGCCAATTAATCCACTTCTGCTGCATACTTGCCGGTTTTTAACAAAGATGGCTCATTTTGGCTAAAAAATGGATAAATATCACTTTCTTTGCAGGGATGAATCAGCACACAAATTATTCGATTAAAGTGGACCAATTTGAAGGTCCTTTTGACCTTTTATTGTTCTTTATTGAGCGTGATGAGATGGATATATACAATATCCAAATCACTAAAATTATAAATGATTTCTTGGAATTTATACATGCACAAGACAAGCTTAATATCGAGTTAAGTAGTGAATTCATCTTGTTCGTTTCTACCCTAATGCGCATCAAGGCAAAATTATTGTTGCCAAGAAAAGAAATAGACGCTTCCGGTAACGAAATAGATCCTCGACAAGAATTGATTGACAAAATTTTAGAATACAAAAAGTACAAAGAAGCTGCGGTTCAGATGGCCGATTTAGAATCGATGAGGATGTTGATGATGAAGCGTGGCAATATTCAAAAAGAAATGTCATTGGTGGGCGAGGAAGCTGCAGAAGGAACTGAATTGCAAACAGTGACTTTATTCAAATTAATGAAGGCTTTTGAAAAAGTGATGACCCGTGTTCAGGATCGTCAAAATAAGCCAGTACATACTGTGGTGCGCTACAATTATACCATGGAAGGCAGCAGAACCTATTTGCTAACAATGGTGAAAGAAGGTCAAACAGTTGCTTTTGAAAAAGTATTTGATATTTGCGAAGACCGTGTACATGCTTTATTCTTATTCTTATCCATATTAGAATTAGCACAACAGAAATACATGAAATTAATGGTGGGCGAAGGACGCAATAATTTCATCATCGAATGGAATGAAAATAGAGAAGACGATTTAGAGCCCGGCTATATTGAACAAACAGATGCTTACGAAACAAAGTTTGATCATACCTCATTTACAGACGGACCTGAAGCCGAGGGCGATTTTGATCCTAGTTTGAATTAATTACCCTTCGACTAATACTGATTTTCCTAATAGATTTTTTACTGCATTGGCAATTGCAATGGCATCATAATGACATTCTTGTTGCAATTCTTTTACTGATCCATGCTCTACTACTGTATCCGGAATACCTAAAATGCGTACTTGGCATTTGTAGTTATGTGCGTTCATGAATTCAAGTACTGCAGAGCCTAATCCACCTACTACAGTAGCATCTTCGACGGTCACAACCAATTCATAGTTTTGGAACACTTCGTGCAATAAAGCTTCGTCTAATGGTTTTACAAAACGCATATCGTAATGCGCAGGATCAATACCCTCCAATCTTAAATTGCGGATAGCAGTTTGTGCATTATTTCCTGGATGACCAAAAGTCAAAATAGCCACTTCCTTGCCTTCTTTTAAACGACGACCTTGGCCAATTGTCAATTGCTCGAAAGGTTTTTTCCAATCTACCATGACGCCTTCACCTCTTGGGTAGCGAATTACAAAAGGTAAATCTGTTGAAGGTAATTGCGCGGTATACATCATGTTCCTTAATTCCTGCTCATTCATTGGTGCAGCAATAATTAAATTAGGGATACATCTAAAAAAAGCAATATCATAACAACCGTGATGTGTTGGTCCATCTTCTCCGACCAAACCAGCGCGATCTAAACAAAATACAACAGGAAGTTTTTGCAAAGCCACATCGTGAATCACTTGATCATAGGCTCGTTGCATGAAAGAAGAGTAGATATTGCAAAAAGCTTTCACGCCTTGTGTTGCAAGTCCAGCACTCAATGTTACTGCATGTTGTTCGCAAATGCCCACATCAAAAGCACGATCCGGCATGGCTTCCATCATGAATTTCATAGAAGAGCCACTTGGCATAGCAGGCGTAACGCCCATGATCATTGGATTTAGCTCGGCCAATTCTACTAGGGTCAAGCCAAACACGTCTTGGTACTTTGGAGGCTGTGGTGTTTCAATTTTTTTCTTGATGATCTCCCCAGTTAACTTGTCAAATAAACCTGGCGCATGCCATTTAGTTTGGTCTTTCTCTGCAAGTTCGTATCCTTTACCTTTCACAGTAAGTATATGTAATATTTTTGGTCCAGGAATTTCTCTAAGGTCTCTTAATGTATCCACCAGGTTGGTGATATTATGTCCATCTATAGGGCCAAAATAACGTAATTGTAAGGCCTCAAATAAGTTACTACTTTTGGAAACCATCCCCTTCAATCCAGCTTCTACTTTGGAGGCCATGTCTCGGGTAAAAGATTTACCAATCGGCAACTTGCCCATTAATTCCCAAAGTTCGTCTCTAAACTTATTGTAAGTCGGGGACGTGCTAATGTCCGTCAAATATTCTTTAAGCGCGCCCACATTTGGGTCGATGCTCATACAGTTATCGTTCAAAATAATCAACACATCACTATCAGCCACACCAGCGTGGTTCATGGCTTCGAAAGCCATACCGGCAGTCATAGAACCATCTCCAATGATGGCCACTGATTTTCTGTTCTCGCCTTTATATTTTGCAGCCATCGACATCCCTAGGGCAGCGGAAATGGAAGTAGAGGAGTGTCCAACGCCAAAAGTATCATAAGGGCTCTCGCTTCTTTTTGGGAAACCACTAAGGCCATGGTATTTTCTATTGGTCACAAAAGCGTCTCTGCGGCCTGTTAAAATTTTATGTCCATAGGCCTGATGTCCTACGTCCCAAACCAATTGATCATAAGGGGTATTGTATACGTAATGCAAAGCCACACTGAGTTCTACTACGCCAAGGCTGGCTGCAAAATGGCCACCATGCACACTCACAATGTCAATAATATATTGACGAAGCTCGTCGCAAACCTGATGTAGTTTTTCCCTAGAAACCTTTTTTAGGTCATCTGGGTTGTCAATATTTTTTAATAGTGGACCGGCCTCAATCAGCATGCTCAATTTTTAGTATTGTAAAAGTAAGTTAATAACATAAATATAGGCCAAAAGTTTAATGTTATTTGGACTTTGCGAACGCTTACCGATGAAACAATCATTTGACCATTAATCCAATAATTCAGCAAGTTCGGTTGTAAATATTTGTAAATTCGAGGTACATGAATAAGAATACACGCAATTTCTTGATTTGTCAATTTGCAGGATGGTTTTCCTATGCATTGACAGTGGTCTTTTTTGCCTATTTATTGGAAAAGCAATTGAGTGATATCTTTCTACAAAGAATCCTTTTGACAGTGGTGTTTGGTATCATTGCCACTTCACTATTAAGGTCCACTATTATTGCCAATCATTTGAGGCCACCCACGGCATCCAAACATTGGTGGAAATTTTTTGTATTTGTCATATTGACGATCCTAATTTTTGCCATTGTGGTGGGCTCATTGATTGAAATTTTAAGGTTATTCGATGTGCGCAATGAGTCTCAGGCTTTGAATAACAATCAGTTTGTTTTATCCTATGCAGAAATCGTACAAAATTGGGATAGCGAAAGAGTAGCAAAAAGATTTTTATTTAGTTTAATTTTTGACACGCCTATATTTTTTGTCTGGATTTCCATTTATATACTTTGGCACTATATTGAGTTCACCAATATGCAAGCTATCAATAAAGTAAAGCTTGAAAAAATTATTAAAGAGCTGGAGCTTAAAACAATCAAATCACAGATTAATCCACACTTTATTTTTAATGCATTGAATAGCATTCGAGCTTTGGTGGATGAAGATCCTAAGCGGTCTAGACAAGCCATTACTGAATTGAGTAATATTTTGAGAAGTAGTATTTTAATTGACAAAGTGGAGGTCACTACACTCGAAAAAGAACTAGCCATCGTAAAGGATTACCTAGCGCTTGAGTACATAAGATTTGCTGACAGGCTCAAAGTTAGTTATGTGATTGATGACGCTGTCTTAGGGTATCAAATTCCTCCTATGATGTTGCAAACATTGGTGGAAAATGCGATCAAACATGGACTGGGCAAGCAACCTGGTGATTGTGAAATCAAACTAACTGTTCAAAAACAAGCAGGCAAGTTGGTCATTGAGGTACAAAACACAGGTCATTTAGACAAGTCAGAGAACATAGGATTTGGACTGCAAAGTACCAAAGAAAGATTACAGATTTTGTTTGCGGAAGAAGGCACTTTTGAGCTCGTTCAATCAGCGCCGAATCTAGTGTCTGCAAAATTATTTATCCCAATCGCTTCATAAAAAAAATGCAATTATGCCGATTAAAGCTATTATAATTGATGACGAAAGATTAGCGCGAAATGAGTTGAAAAAATTATTGGAGCAACATCCTGAAATTCAAATCATAGATGAAGCTAGTAATGTAGACGAGGCGGTAGAAAAAATTGATTTATCAAGACCAGACCTCATTTTTTTAGATATTCAAATGCCAGGAAAAACTGGCTTTGATTTGTTGGCAGAAATCGAAAAATCGCCAAGGGTTATTTTTACGACAGCGTACGACGAATTTGCCTTGAAAGCATTTGAGGTGAATGCCTTAGACTATTTATTAAAACCAATTGACCCCAAAAGATTAGCGGATGCGATTCAAAAATTACAAACAGAAATTGCTTTAGAACAAGCAAGTTTATCGGGTGTAAATAGAGGTCCATTGACTGAATTGGACCAGGTATTTGTAAAAGATGGGGAGCGTTGTTGGTTTGTTAAATTAGCAGAGATTAGGTTATTTGAAAGTGTAGGCAACTATGCTAAAGTATATTTCTCTACCAACAAGCCATTGATTTTAAAATCACTCAATGCCCTAGAAGAAAGACTGGACGATCGTGTCTTTTTTAGGGCCAATAGAAAACATATCATCAACCTGCATTGGATCGAAAAAATTGAGCCCTATTTTAACGGCGGTTTATTAGTAGAATTAAAAGGCGGCGAAAAAATTGAAATCAGTAGGCGTCAAACGGTGAAGTTTAAGGAAATGATGAGTTTCTAAGTAGGAAAGAGGGGTTAGGTGTTTAATTCAAACTATGAATCGCAGCAGCGATCATTTGAATCAAGCTCGGATCTTTTTCAACTGCATTGCCTACGACAATAATATCCGCACCTGCTTTGCAATTTTCTATCGCTTTTTCTGGAGTGGTAATACCACCACCAACAATAATTGGTGTTTGGGTATGTTTTGCCACTTGCTGAATCATGCTAGCAGGAATTGCGTTTTTCGCTCCACTGCCTGCATCCATATAAGTCAACTTTAAGCCTAACATTTCTCCAGCCATGGCAGTACATGCTGCTATATCATTTTTGTTGGCTGGAATCGGGTTGGTATTAGAGATATAAGAAACTGTGGTGGGTGTACCGCCGTCAATTAACATATAACCTACTGGAATAATTTCTAAGCCACTTTGTTTTACAAAAGGAGCACTAATTACATGTTGGCCTATTAGCAATTCAGGGTTTCTTCCGGAAATAAGGGACAAGTACAATAAAGCATCTGCCTTAGGAGTGATCTGGTCTGGAGATCCAGGAAAAAGCACCACAGGGATAGAACAGCTTTGTTTAATCTGAGACACCATTTGATCCAAAGTGTCTGTTACTACCAAGCTTCCTCCCACAAAAATGTAATCAACTTGGGATTGTACAGCAAGATCGATTGTCTTCTGTAAACCAACACTATCAAGCTTATCCGGGTCGATTAAGACCGCGAATGCTTTTTTTTGTTTGATTTTTTTGTCTAGAATATTTTGGTATACTGCTTGCTTCATCTGGCACAAAATTATCAATTTTAGTCATATAATCCCACCGATCTCTACTTATTACAAAAAATAATTAAATCCCAGGCTTTTTTTTCTTAAGAAACTAACAAAGTGTGGGGATAAATCTTGCAATTCAATTGGGATGTAGGGTTTGGAATTGTTCACAGAGATTTTCCACAGCTGTTGATATTTCAGTGCGTAAAGTCTCAACATAGAAGGATATTTTCGTCTACCCGTTAAGGTTTTTGAAATCTGTGCGGGAATACCCGAATTACTATAAAAAATTGATTAAGACCATGGCTAACCCAAAAACAAAAAAAGGCTTAGAGTTTAAGCGCCGATTCACCCAAGATGGTGTGAGTCCTTTCGACCAGTTTGAGTACGATTACAGAGATAGTGTAATCAAAAATCCAAATGGTGAGAAAGTATTCGAAATGACGAATGTCGAAGTTCCAAAACAATGGAGCCAAATTGCAACGGATATCCTTGCGCAAAAATATTTTAGAAAAGCGGGTGTACCTCAAGCCGATGGGTCATTGGGTAGAGAAACGACTGTAAAGCAAGTAGCACATCGTATGGCGAATTGCTGGAGAGTATGGGGTGAGCGCTATGGTTATTTTGCCACTACAAAGGATGCACAAGTATTCTACGAAGAATTAGTTTATAGTATCTTAAACCAAGCATGTGTGCCTAACTCGCCACAGTGGTTTAACACGGGTTTACATGAAAGTTATGGTATTACGGGTGGCGCACAAGGACACTACTATGTAGATCCTACCGATAAGCAATTGAAAAGGTCAACAAGTGCTTATGAGCGTCCTCAACCACACGCTTGTTTTATCTTGAGTGTGAGTGATGATTTAGTGAATGAGGGTGGTATCATGGATTTATGGACAAGAGAAGCAAGAATTTTCAAATATGGTTCTGGTGTTGGAACAAACTTCTCTCAAATTAGAGGAGCCAACGAAAAATTATCTGGTGGTGGTTCTTCTAGTGGCTTAATGAGCTTCTTGAAAATTGGAGACCGCGCTGCTGGTGCAATCAAATCTGGTGGTACAACACGTCGTGCTGCTAAAATGGTTTGTTTAGATTTAGACCATCCAGAAGTATTAGAATTCATCAACTGGAAAGTGCAAGAAGAAGATAAAGTAGCTGCCTTAATTGCTGCAGGGTATGATAATGGATATGAAGGAGAAGCTTATGCAACTGTTTCAGGTCAAAACTCAAACAACTCTGTTCGTATTCCAAATAGCTTCTTTAAAGCTTTGTCTGAAGACGGCAACTGGGAATTAAAAGCACGTACCGATGGCCGTGTGATGAAATCTGTTCCTGCAAAAGAAGTATGGGAGCAAATCGCTAACGCTGCATGGCGTTGTGCTGATCCTGGTACACAATATGATACCACGATCAACGAATGGCATACTTGTCCTAAAGGCGGTCG
This sequence comes from Asinibacterium sp., assembly GCA_041303215.1. GTDB lineage: Bacteria > Bacteroidota > Bacteroidia > Chitinophagales > Chitinophagaceae > Sediminibacterium. Next base: position 28,571 of record JBFYPO010000046.1, read on the forward strand.
TATCAATGCATCTAACCCATGTTCTGAATACATGTTCTTAGATAATACTGCATGTAACTTGGCTTCTGTTAACTTAAGAAAATTCTTCAACGAATCAGATAATACATTCGACGTAGAAGGTTTTGAATATACCACAAGATTATGGCAGACTGTATTAGAAGTATCAATTTTAATGGCGCAGTTCCCTTCTAAAGAAGTAGCGCAATTATCTTATGACTACAGAACTACAGGTTTAGGTTTTGCTAACTTAGGTTCTATGTTGATGGTAAGTGGTATCGCTTATGATAGTGAAGAAGCTCGTGGTATTGCTGGTGCAATCACTGCAATCATGACTGGTATTGCGTATAAGACATCTGCAGAGATGGCTGCTTTCTTAGGTGCGTTTGATAGATACCAAGAGAACAAAGAAGATATGTTACGTGTAATGCGTAACCACCGTGCTGCTGCATATGATGCAGAAGATGCTTATGTAGGTATTGAAATTAAACCTCAAGGTATTAAAGCACAATTCACGCCAGACTATTTATTAAAAGCAGCAACCAAAGCTTGGGATGATGCAGTACAATTAGGAGAAAAATATGGTTACAGAAACGCTCAAACGACTGTAATTGCTCCTACTGGAACCATTGGTTTAGTAATGGATTGTGATACAACAGGTGTTGAACCAGATTTCGCATTAGTGAAGTTTAAAAAATTATCTGGCGGTGGTTATTTCAAAATCATCAACCAATCTGTACCTCAAGCATTAAAGAACTTAGGCTATACACAAGCGCAAAACGATGCGATTGTCAACTTCGCTGTAGGTCATGCAAGCTTTGAAGGTGCACCTTATATCAATAACAAAAGTTTATTAGCTAAAGGGTTCACACAAGAAGAAATTGATAAATTAAATGGTGCTGCAAAATCAGCATTTGAAATTGGATTCATCTTTAACCGCTTCACTTTAGGAGATGCTTGTTTAACAAGACTAGGATTTAAAGAAGAAGTGTTCGCTGATTGGAGCTTCAATTTATTAGAAGCTTTAGGATTCAGTGAAGATGAAATTGATGCAGCAAATGATTATGTGTGTGGTACCATGACAGTAGAAGGTGCTCCAGAATTAAAAGAAGAGCATTTGTCTATTTTTGATTGTGCTAACAAAAATGGTAAAAAAGGTGTTAGATATATCCATGCACATGGACATATTAGAATGATGGCAGCTTGTCAGCCATTCTTATCTGGTGCGATTTCAAAAACAATTAACCTTCCGCACGAAGCTACAGTAGAAGAAATTGCAGATAGTTATTTATTGAGTTGGCAATTAGGATTAAAAGCAAATGCCATTTATCGTGATGGCTCTAAATTAAGCCAGCCATTGTCTACAAAGTCAGACAAGAAAACGAAAACGGATAGTGTAGAAGCAACTGAAGAAGCAGCTACTTCTCAAATGGTGGACTTAAGCAACTTAACAGTAGACGAATTATTGGAAGAAGTACAAAAGCGTATGGCGACTTCTACAGATACTAAGTTCAAGCGTCAATTATCTCGTATTGTTGAGCGCAAATCCTTACCAGCTAAGCGTCGTGGCTTCACACAAAAAGCAAGAATCGGCGGTCAAGTATTGTTCTTGAGAACAGGAGAATATGCAGATGGTACCGTGGGTGAATTATTCATTGACTTAGCAAAAGAAGGTTCAACATTGCGTAGCTTGATGAACTGCTTCGCGATCTCAATCTCTGTTGGTTTACAATATGGTGTGCCATTAGAAGAGTTCGTAGATAAATTTGTATTCACGAAATTTGAACCATCAGGTATGGTGGATCATCCAAATATTAAGACAACCACCTCTATTGTGGACTTCATCTTCCGTTCATTGGCTTATGAATACTTAGGCAGAACAGATTTAGTACATGTATTAGATAAGCCTACAGTGGAGAACTTAGGAGAGGAGGGAGATATCACCTTGGTGGGAAAGCCTGAATTGAGTAGCATCCGCGTAACTGCACCAGCTACTCCAGCACCAGCGGCAAAAGCAAATGTAGTTGCAGCGGTGAATGAAGGTGGTTCAATGGACAATATTACTGCAGCAGCAAAGAGCATGCAAAGCGATGCGCCAGCATGTAGCACTTGTGGACATATCACTATCCGTAGCGGTACTTGTTACAAATGCTTAAACTGCGGAACAAGCATGGGTTGTTCTTAGGCCTCGAATTATAACCTTTTATGATTTTTCAATGCCACCCATTAACGGGTGGCATTGTTGGTTTAATTACTGGATAAGCTTGCCTAAAACATTCCTATAAAATATGGGCAAGCATTCATAAAATGCCTTAAATTCATAGTTCAAATTATCACTAGAAAAACGATTGTATTATGTCTGATTTTCAAGTTAAAGTAGCACCTAAAACCTATGATGCTGTCATTGTTGGATCTGGTGCAGGCGGAGGAATGGCTGCTTATGTGTTAGCAAAAGCAGGGTTGAAAGTTTGTTTATTAGAAGCAGGTCCAGATTTTGATCCCGCAAAACATTCAGCACAATTAAAAAATCCATGGGATTCACCACGTCGTGGTGCCAGTTCAAAATACCGCCCTTTTGGTGAATTTGATGGTTGTTTTTGGGGATGGGAAATTGATGGTGAACCCTATACACAAACCAAAGGATCCGATCATTTTGATTGGTGGAGAGCAAGAATGGTAGGAGGTCGTACCAATCACTGGGGACGTATTTCTTTAAGATTCGGTCCTAAAGATTTCAAAAGAAAAAGTATTGATGGTTTGGGTGATGACTGGCCAATTGGTTACGAGGACGTAAAGCCTTATTATGATAAGATTGATAAATTAATTGGTGTATACGGTACGAACGAAGGATTAGAGAATGACCCAGATGGTATCTTTTTGCCACCACCAAAACCTCGTTTGCATGAATTGATGTTCAAGAAAGCGGCAACAGGGATTAATATTCCTGTTATCCCATCTCGTCTATCTATTTTGACTAAAAAAATCAATGATGAGCGTGGTGCATGTTTCTATTGTGGCCAATGTAATCGTTCTTGTAAGGTATACGGTGATTTTTCTTCTTCTTCTGTATTGGTAAAGCCAGCAGTAATGACGGGGAATGTTGATTTGATCACTGGTGCCATGGCACGTGAAGTGTTGACAGACAATGAAGGAAAAGCAAAGGGTATTTCTTACGTGAATAAAATGGACAAACAAGAATACCAGGTCAATGCTAAAATAGTAATCCTTGGTGCAAGTACTTGTGAAACGGCTCGTTTATTATTGAATTCAAAATCACAAAAACATCCTAACGGTTTAGCGAATAGCTCAGGCGTGGTGGGCCATTATTTACATGATTCTACTGGTGCTGCATTGGGCGGCGTGATCCCAAATTTAATGGGTCGTAAACGATACAACGAAGATGGTGTGGGCGGTATGCACGTGTATACGCCATGGTGGTTGGATAATAAAAAATTAGATTTCCCACGTGGGTATCATATTGAATACTGGGGTGGAATGAGTCAACCTAGTTATGGTTTTGGTATGGGTACGCAGGGCTTGAATGGTAAGTTCCAAGTGAATGGAAAAACAAAAGAAGAAGGTGGTTATGGTAGTTCACTTAAAGAAGACGTTCGTTTCTTTTATGGCGCTAGCGTAGGTATGGGTGGTAGAGGTGAAGCTGTGCCACGTTTCGAAAACCATTGTAAAATCGATCCAAATGTAGTAGACAAGTATGGCATACCTGTTTTAAATTTTGATTGTAAGAATTCAGAATATGAAATCAAACAAGCAAAGCATATGAAAGAAACCTTTAGAGAAATTATGCACGAAATGGGTGCAGTGATTACTTGGGGGGATCAGGATGATGCAACCAATAACTATGGCTTGTCTAATCCAGGTAATATCATTCATGAAGCAGGAACAGTGCGTATGGGTGCGGATAAAAAAACGGCACCATTGAATGCATGGGGACAAGCGCATGATTGTAAAAACTTATTTTGTGTAGATGGTTCTGTATTTACCTCTCAAGCGGATAAGAATATCACATGGACGATTTTAGCCTTATCGATGCGTACTTCAGAATACATTTTGGATCAATTACAGAAGCAAAATCTGTAAGCATAGATTGTAAATTTTTATTTAATTGATTTTGTTAAAATAAATATCATGGACAGAAGAAAATCCATTAAAGCGTTGATACTTGGTACAGTGAGTGCTACTGTTGTATTAGATGCTTGTAAAAGTGAAAAGACAACGGTGACAGAGTACAACCTGGATGACCGTATGCAAGAGGAAAAGGATTACTTGGTGAAAGTGAATGCGGAACCAAAATTCTTTGATGAGCATGAGATGGCGACCATCACTGTATTAGGAGATATTATAATGCCAAAGGATGAAACCAGTGGGTCTGCATCAGAAGCGAAAGTGCCTGAGTTTATTGAATTTATTGTGAAAGACATGCCAGAACATCAGGTGCCTGTTAGGGGTGGATTAAGATGGCTGGATTTACATAGTTTTAATAAACATGGCAAATCTTTTGTAAGCTGTACGCATGAACAACAAATAGGCATGGTGGACGAAATTGCTTATCCTAAAAAAGCAAAACCTGAAGTGGCACAAGGTGTAAGCTTCTTTAATAAAATGAGAGATTTAGTAACCACAGGATTTTATACTTCAGAGATTGGGGTAAAAGACCTTGGTTATATGGGTAATGTGCCAAACCAATGGCAGGGCGTGCCAGATGATGTCTTAAAACACCATGGACTCGCTTATACAGAGAAAGAACTTAAAGAATGCATTTAAGTAATATAAAA
>JBFYPO010000047.1:0-9761 GCA_041303215.1 Asinibacterium sp.
AAATGGTAAAATGTAAAAACGAACCGAATTAATTCGGTTCGTTTTTATTAATGTCTTATCTTTGTGCCATCATCAAGAAGCCTTAAGTGGCTGCCAACCGAGAGAGTCGAACTCCGCGGTGGTAAAATCGATGAGGACTTACTGTCAAAAAACAAACGTAATTCCCATTCTTATTTTTCTTGGTCTGATTTATTAAATTATTTTAAAATCAATCATGCCATGCTTGGATCAAATCAACAAAAGGACAATTCACTCATAGAAGGTAAAGCTTCAAATGAGTCTTCTACCAATGTGTTACAATTAGAAATAGCGTCTAGCACTCCTTTAGAACTTAAGGGTAAAATGCAGCTAGAATACTTGAATGAACAATTTGAAGGACGCTTTATTGCTACACCTGATTTAATTAAATTAAAAACGATTCATCCTTTCCAAGGGATGGTGGCTGCTGTAGCGCTTGATCCAGGCAACACCAATTTATTTTTACAACAAAATGGAGGCTTTAGTGCTGCAGGACAACAACATTTGTATTTCTTAGTCTTTGATATCTTTCACCTGTATAATCTCTTTCGTTTAAAGCCTCAAGCACTTTTGGCTTTATACCAAGAAGCTTTAACTATTTTAAAATCAAAAGGAGCAAGCGTAGCATTTGGACACATCGACCCTAGATCTGCTATTGGTTTAGATTTGGCTGCTTGGTTACATGCAGAAGCAAAACAAAAATTTAAACACAGCTATTGTTCGCCAAAGGGATTGTTATATAGTTTTCAGAATCTATTAAAACTCTATCCTGAGTATTTTTTGACTGTATAATAATCACTTTGCTTTCAATATTGCCTGCTTGATAGCTAACAGCTGATATAATCATCGCCCTGTTCAAATATATTTTTAAGAAGCGCTTTGGCCCTAGCAATTTCTTTATCATTTCCAACCCTAAAAATATCGGCGAGCGCTAATAGGTCGTAAAGCATTGGGTCCAATTTTACCGCCTCAATTACTTTTGGGTAGAGTGGTTCAATTAATAAACCCCTTGTTTCCATTTTGGGATCCGGCCACACCAAGCTGTTTTCATTGGGGAAGTCATCTCTTAAGATAGGTGCCGAGGCAGCAGTGGGGATGCCTTTAGCCAAAGTGCCAGGCTGAGCAGGAAATATATACTTAAGACCATGAACCAATAACCCAAATAAGGCCGACTTCTGAATCACTTTCTTATCCAAACTGATTAATCCAGCATAAGCTGATCGGTTAAGAGATTCAGAAATTTCAGATTGACTGATGAATAATTGCTTAGAAAGGTCCTTATTCAGCCATTCCTCCTCCCCTAAAGAAAAAATTTTTAGGAGGACAACTATATCTTGAGGTCGAATGCCTTTATGGGTTTTCATGCTATAAAAATAGCGTTTTCCCAATAAATTTACAAATCGCGAATCAAGAAATTGATTATTGTCAAAATCGAAGATGATCTGATTTAAACAAGGTGCTTGTTGCATGTATTGCTATTTGATGCCAGTTTTGTACAAACTGTTACAATTACAAATCATTCACCCCTAAATAGCAACAATAATCAAGATTTTCTGTTAATATTGAATACGTTATGATAGGATTTCAATTTACCCCCTTTAAGGCTGGTGACAACAAAAAGACCATGTTTGAGCAGATGCTTGATCTGTTCACCGAGCTATTGAATTATACCAATGGGGATGCCACGGAGGCCTTAGACTGGCTCAACCAATTAGACCGAAAGCATAAGTTCACCAATGACGACTATGGCATGGGTGACTTTATCGAAGATTTAAAGGAAAATGGCTATTTAAAAGAAAATGGACCTGACGGCAGTTTTAAAATTACTTCAAAGACGGAGCAAACGATTCGTAAAAAAAGCTTGGAGGACATTTTTGGTAAACTTAAAAAAGGCACCAAGGGGAATCATCAAACCAACAAAACAGGTCCAAGTGCCGAATTAAGTCCTGACACAAGAGCGTATCAGTTTGGAGACAATATGGATCAAGTGGATTTTACGGAGAGTATCCGCAATGCGCAAATCAACCATGGGGTAGAAAACTTTACCATGCATGAAAACGACTTGCTCATTCGAGAGAGTGATTTTAAAACACAAACTTCTACGGTCTTAATGATCGACATTTCACATTCTATGATTTTATATGGCGAGGATAGAATTACGCCGGCTAAAAAAGTAGCCATGGCTTTATGTGAATTGATCACGACAAAGTATCCTAAGGATACGATTGATATTGTCGTGTTTGGAAATGATGCATGGAGTATCGAGATCAAAGACCTTCCTTATTTACAAGTTGGTCCCTACCATACTAATACTGTAGCAGGTCTTGAACTCGCTATGGATTTATTACGTCGACGTAAGAATCCAAATAAACAAATTTTTATGATCACCGACGGCAAGCCCACTTGCTTAAAAATAGGCTCAAAATATTATAAGAATAGTTTTGGACTAGACAGAAAAGTGGTGAATCGTTGTTTAAATTTGGCAGCGCAGTGTAAGAAATTAAAAATCCCAATTACTACTTTTATGATTGCGGCAGATCCTTACCTGCAGAAATTCGTAGAAGAATTTACTGAAATGAATCATGGCAAAGCTTTTTTTGCTTCTCTTGATAAACTAGGTAGTTTTATATTCAATGATTTTGAAAGCGGCAAAAGGAAAACGGTGTATTAAATGAAAAAAGAAACAGTTAAAAAAAACGAAGTGGCTAATAAAAAAGAAACGGCAGCAAAAAAAGAAGTTGCTCAAAAAAACGGTGTAGAAAAAATCAATACCCTTGGAAAATTAATTGCATCTGGGTATCAATCAAAATCCATTAAAGAAGAGGTTAGGGATAACCTTATTAACTGTCTGCAAAACAAAGAAAATCCATTCACTGGTATTCTTGGATATGAGGATACCGTTATACCTGATACAGAACGTGCTTTATTGAGTAGACATAATATTTTATTTTTAGGTTTAAGAGGTCAAGCAAAAACTAGAATGGCACGTCAGATGACCGATTTGCTAGATGAATACATCCCAGTAATTATGGGTAGTGAAGTCAATGACGACCCCTTACATCCCCTAAGCAAATATGCAAAAGACTTAATTGCCGAAAAGGGAGATGAGACGCCTATTCAATGGCTGCATAGGTCTGAGCGATATGGTGAAAAATTAGCGACTCCAGACGTGAGTGTGGCAGATTTAATTGGAGACATTGATCCTATTAAAGCGGCAAATTTAAAATTGAGTTTCTCTGACGAGAAAGTGATTCACTATGGTATTATACCAAGAAGCAATCGTTGCATTTTTGTCATCAACGAGCTCCCGGATTTACAAGCAAGAATTCAAGTTTCTTTATTCAATATTTTACAAGAAGGGGACATTCAAATACGTGGTTTTAAATTACGCATGCCGTTGGATATCTTATTTGTATTCACAGCGAACCCCGAAGACTATACCAATAGAGGTAGTATTGTTACGCCTTTAAAAGATAGAATTGAAAGTCAAATTTTGACCCACTATCCAAAGACACTTGAAACCTCTTTGGCGATCACAGAACAAGAAGCTGATATATTAGAAGTACAAAAACAGAGAGTAGATATTAGTGATTTGATCAAGCGTTTGATTGAGCAGGTTTCATTTGAAGCGAGGTCCAATGAATTTGTAGATAAAAAAAGTGGCGTGAGTGCTCGTTTAACGATCGCGGCGTTTGAAAATGCAATTAGTGCTGCTGAAAGAAGGGCAATCATTCACAATGAAAAACATACTTATGTTTGGATCAGCGATTTAATGGGCATTATTCCTTCTATCACCGGCAAGATTGAACTCGTGTATGAAGGAGAACAAGAAGGACCCTATGAAGTGGCTTTGAACTTATTGAATAAAGCGATCCGTTCTCAGTTTATCGAGTACTTCCCTAATCCTGAATTATTGAAGAAGAAAAAAATGATCAATAAAAAAGGGGAAGAAAAGACATTGGATAATCCATATAAGGCGATCACTGCTTGGTTTGATAGCGGAAATCATTTAAACCTATTGACGGACATGAAAGATGCAGATAAAGTGATTGCATTGTACAAAGTGGATGGCTTGTTTGGATTGGTAAAAAAATTCTATCCGCAGTCTAATGAAAAACAAGCTGCCTTGTTAATGGAGTTTGTATTACATGGCCTTGCCGCCTTTTCTTTGATCAACAAGAAAATGATTGACGGGAAAATAGAATTCAATGATTTAATGAGCAGTATGATGAACTTAGGCAGTTTTGGAGAGGAGGATGATTACAACGAATCTGATTATCAATAAATAAAGGCCATGCGTTCAAACACAAGAAGCGTTTATGCTCCAATAGTGTCGGTTTTATTTCTTGTTTTTGCAGCATGTATGACTGGTACAAGTCTTCATGCTCAACCTTTCAAACAAGAAGTAGCTCAGTTTCAAAAATCGGACAGCATCGTCATGCCACCCAGGGGTCAAATTGTGTTTGCGGGTAGCTCTTCTTTTACAAAATGGAAAGATGTGGCTATGTATTTTCCGGGCTATCCCATTATTAATAGAGGTTTTGGAGGCGCTAGTTTAGTGGACCTAATTCGTTATGCAGAGGAGGTAATCATTCAATATCAACCAAGTCAAGTATTTATTTATTGTGGTGAAAATGATATGGCGGATGTGGATACAGTTAGTCCTGCTACTGTATTAGCTAGGTTTAAAACCTTACACAGTGTATTGAAAAACAAACTTCCAAAAACAACTCAACTCGTTTTTGTTTCTATTAAACCTAGTATCGCAAGATGGCGATTAGAAAATAAATTCAAAGAAGCCAACCAACTGATTCGAGATTTTATAGCCACCCAAAAAAATACACAGTTTTTAGATTTGCACAACGCGATGTTAGACGAAATGGGTATGCCTCAAAAAGATATTTTTATTGCAGATAATTTACACTTAAATGCGAAGGGCTATCAAATTTGGCAAAAAGCATTTGCCCCCTACTTACTGCGCCCTAAAAATTAAAGATGTAAATCTACAGGCAATTTAGTATTGACTTATTGAACTTGATTGAGCTCGTTTAAATAAACTACCACATCATTTAGGTTCTTTAGCTTGCTTGTTTTATAAGAGGTCGCTTTTTTTTGTAAAGCAGGGTTTGCATTGGTTACACTGCTATAACTTAGCTCACTTATTGGCGTTAAAATGCCTTTTGAAACAATGCCATACAATAAATTAGTTTTAAAATATTGCTCTGTTTTGCCTTTCAATGGGTCGTAATTTTCTGTAAAAATAAATTTCTCTAGTCTGCTTACGATTTGGAACTCACCCTTATTATGTACTTCATAAAATAAGCGTTGATTCTTTCTACTTGGATCAGTATATGCCTGATATGAGCGATAGACCTTGGTCGTATCTTTTGAATTTAAAATGTCTAGATGGGTTACCGATCCTTCAACAGGCGCTAATTCAGTTCCTGTTTTATCTATATAATGCAATTCGCCAGTATAGCCATTGAGTTTCATTTTCTCTACATACACTTTCCCTCCTCCGTTTAAATATAAATAAGCGTTCTGCCAACTGTCTTGTAAAAATGGGGTACCCTTTACATCTGTTAAGGAAGCACCGTTTTTATTCATATAGTCTGCATTTAAGATTCTTGTAGCCATATTATTTTGACCACCACCTTGACTATAGGCAAACTTTGCTAAAAAAACCAATCCTATAAAGAGACTTCTTTTTTTGAATGCATTCAACAACATAGTACACATTTGAAAATTGTATTAATTCAATTCCAAGGTAATTCTATTTTTTCAGTATTACAAGGCCAGTAATCTATTTTGATGGATCCAGCTTTATTTTTGTAAAGACCTGTAAATGGGGTAATGCAAGTACGGCAATACCGATGAACAACAAAGGAAGGACTTCTTGAATAGTCCATGTTTCCAATGAAAAGTAAATAAATAAGACAATGCCAGTCCATGCGGTCAATGCATACGGCAAAGCCTTTGATAGCAATGATTTCCAGCCAGCAATATTATTTTCAATTCCAAATTCCTGTCTAATTTTATCAAAAGATAATATAGAATGCCAGAGCCCAAAATAAAAACTAAAACATAGCCATAACGGCAAAATCATATTTAAGATCGTCAAACATCCAATTTGCATGACTGCGAAAAAAAACTGTTTACTATCAGAAAAGAAATATCGATTGGTAAAAAACAAAATAATATGAAGTATTACCAAGCTTGCTTTAGAAATAGGCAAAACTATTTTTGCAATATCAATATAAGCTGCGGCCTGCACTTTTGATTGACCCAATAAAACAAACACATCTATCGCAGTGTCTATATTCTTACTCAATAAAAACAAGATCCAACTCAAGCCCAATACACTATACACAATTTTATGAATGCCGGTATAGCTTTTACCCAACCAATCTATCTCGCCAAAATGATAAGCCGTAAGGCCAATAAAAATAACAATTGCTATAGTGGGTAAAAAGTACCAAACCAAAGCGTAGGCAATCATGTTCAAAAAATATTTTGCTAAAAAATAATATTTATGTTTTGTACCCACTGCATGATTGATTTTTTGATCAATATAAAAATCAAGTGCACCATGCGGAATGCCTAATACAAATAAGGTAATAAACAAGACGACAAGTTGTTGCTGGTTGTTAAGTGGAAAATAGGCATGGATCAGTGCCAGTAAAAAGCCAATCAATATTAAAATCTGTCTGAGTCTTATCTGCATAAATAGTTGGGGCATAAAAAAAGGGCGAGTTAATTAACTCGCCCTTTAAAGGTAATGAATTAAGCAGCTTTTCTGCTCAATGCATATATTACAAGACCGAATCCGATTTTATTTACAGCATCACCGATGTTGTAAACGATATCCATATTCAAGCCAATATTAGCAAATCCTGCATACCACTGACCATCAGCTGTTCCGATTAAATATCCAAGAGGATAAATAGCCCAACCAACTAAAATGAACCAGCCTAATGCTTTGTTAGCAGAAGCAACTGCTGTTCCAGCACTTGTCGCTAATTTCTTAACATCACCCAACCATACTTCATATACTATGTAGAAGTAAGCAAGCGCACTCACTGTACCCCATACGGTAGCATTTCCTAATCCAGCCTCACCCATGTAGCCTGTTACCAACATGACAACAGAAGCTAAGATCATTTTCCATAATAAATTGGTTGTACCGCCTGCTTTCTTTGTGATTAAGTAAAACTCAACACACATCAAAGGCACCGTTAATAACCAGTCTACATAACGGAAGAAGGTTGGAGAATCTTGTGTCTCAGCATAATAACTACGCATGTAGTAATAGTGAACTGCAGCAATAAAAGTGATCAAACCTGATACTAATACCGAGGTACGCCACTCTTGACTTGTGTTGTTCAATTCAAAAAAGAAAAATACCGATGCGGCCATCATAGCCATTGTGCCTACAAAGAAAGTAAACGAAACGTAGTCCGTTTTAGCAATCACAGTAGTTGCGTCTAATAGAAATAAAGAATCCATATTGTGGAGATTTGGTGAACTTGGTTAAACAATCGTTAGTATTAACATCAATTTATAATAATTGTTTGTTACCGGTTCATGTTAAATGTTAAAACTTGGCTTCCATTAAATCTGTGTTGTATCATCGACTTTTTCTAAACAACAGTAGTTCAACTGTTTACGTAAATCTGTTTTGTTTAAGCTTTTTAAGTTTTAATTTTTTTTTCGGCCTTAATGTGTTCAATGATAGCGTATTAGACAAAAAATTAACATTTGAATAAAAAAAGTTGAAAAAATTTCATTTTTATTTTTATCTCATAAAAAATGTATTTTCATAGAATCAATCTTTCAACTATGAAAAAATACATCGCAACCCTTTTACTATCAAGTCTTTGTGTCCTTCAAATACAGGCACAGCAAACTCAAAAGCCCCCTTTACACGGTAAAGACTGGGTAGCCATCACAGGTAAGCCATTGGCTGCCACTGCTGGATCCATGGTGTTTCAAAAAGGCGGTAACGCGGTTGATGCAGCTTGTGCTATGCTTGCTGCAACCTGTACGATGTGGGATGTGTTGAGTTGGGGCGGTGAAACTCAGGCGTTGATCTATAATCCAAATTCCAAGAAGGTCATTGCGATTAGTGCAATGGGCTTTGCACCTACAGGTGCAACTCCTGAATTTTTTAAAGGGAAGGGTTATAGCTTCCCTCCAGAATACGGTCCTTTAGCTGCAACTACTCCAGGAACACCTGGCGGTATTTGTTTGATGTTAGCTAATTATGGTACGATGAGTTTAAAAGAGGTACTTGCGCCGGCAATGAATTTAGCTGCTGGATATCCTATTGATGCACAAACTGCAAATAGCATGGAGCGCGGTAAAGCATTGATTAAAACATGGCCTTATAGCAAAAAAGTTTTTTTACCACATTTGGGTGAAAAACGTGAAGCACCAGAGGCGGGCGAAATTTTTGTTCAAAAAGATTTATTCAACACCTTACAAAAAATGGTGGATGCAGAACAAGATGCATTGAAAAAAGGAAAAACGCGTAAAGAAGCTATCTGGGCTGCCTACGATCGTTTTTATAAAGGTGATATTGCAGATGAATTTGTAAGAGGTGCGCAAGAGCAAGGTGGATTGATTACCAAAGAAGATTTAAAAAACTGGAAGCCTACAGAAGAAGCACCATCCATGGTAAACTATAAAGGGATTGATGTTTATAAATTACAAGCTTGGACACAGGGTCCGTCTTTATTACAAGCGTTGAATATTGTAGAAAATTTTGACCTTAAAAAAATGGGCTATAATTCTGCAGATTATATTCATACCATTTATCAAGCGATGAATTTAAGTTTTGCGGATCGTGATTTTTATTATGGTGATCCTAAATTTTCAACCAATCAACCGATGGAAGGCTTGTTAAGCAAAGCGTATGCAAAACAAAGAGCAAGTGAAATAAATATGGCCATGAACAATCCGAATGCTGGTCCTGGAGATCCTTATCCTTTCGAAGGAAAAAAGAATCCATACCTTGATTTAATTAAAGCAAAAGGATTTCAGCCGATATCAGATACAGGAAAAGCAAAAACTAATTTCGCACCAGCGCATGATGTAAGATCCGTTGCGGCTCTAGGTACGAATGATCCATTGCCAATCGATGCAGCGTATATGGATCGTTTATGGAGAGGTACTACTACTGTGGAAGCCGCAGATGCAGCAGGTTGGGTAGTATCTATTACACCTAGTGGTGGCTGGTTGCCTGCAACGATCGCCGGTAACACAGGTATAGGGATGAGTCAACGTATGCAAAGTTTTGTGTTGGATTCGGCACAAAATCCATTCAATGTAGTGGCACCTGGCAAAAGACCAAGAGTTACCTTAACACCAAGTATCGCGATGAAAGACGGTAAACCATTTATGGCATTTGGTGTACAAGGTGGAGACACGCAGGACCAAAATTTATTACAATTCTTTTTAAATATGGTAGAGTTTGGTATGACCGTTCAAGAAGCTACTGAAGCAGCGAATATCAATACCAATCAACTATGGCTTTCATTAGGTGGAAGTAAAGTGGCAGATAGAAAACCAAGACCAGGAAGTTTATTATTACATGACAATGTTTCCGAGTGGGTAAGAAAAGATTTGAGAGGAAGGGGCTATAGTTTAAGTTTTGATGACAGAACCAGTGGTCCTATCAATGCTATTTTATTTGATTGGAAACATGGTTCAATGTGGGGCGGTAGCTCAAACCATGGAGAAGA
>JBFYPO010000048.1:0-12910 GCA_041303215.1 Asinibacterium sp.
TTCAATATCGTTTTTATACGAAAGACGCAATGTATGCACATACGCGTATGGCATTTTTTGCTAAAGTGATTCAATCGAATCAAAAGGCAGTCCACACCAATGCCGTATTGTTGGATGGGGAGGAATCTGTTCAAGGTGCAGGCATGATATTGACTCAATTGAAACATAAATGGGCCAGTTCACTTAGTCTAGGGGTTGTTCAAAAAAAGGATTGGAGTCAACATTATGGGAAATCTGCTTTTCAGTATAGCTTTTCCAATGGGTTGCTGATCTATCCAAAGAAGTATACCTCTTATGGTCAAACCAATGTGAATCTATACGTAGAATTAGTTGGGCAAAAGTTATTGTCTGGGAAAGGCCAATATCTTGATGCCGCCCCAGCAATTCAATTCATTTTCAATAGCCAAGCCAAACTGAACCTGGGGTATCGATTCCCCCTCTTAGAAAAAACCAACCGGATGACTAATAATAGCCTCTACTTAAGTGTAGATTACCTATTTTTCAATGCCTTGCCTAAAGTAAAAAACCGAAAAAAACCTTAACTTTAGAGAGTGAGAAAGGTCATCACCATATTTTTGATGTCTCTGTACCTCTTAGGAGCTACAGAGGCTTATCAATTACTGAAATTGCCTAATTTGGTTGCACATTATAAAACGCATCAACAAATTACAAAAGGGATTAGTTTCAGTAAGTTTATTGATATGCATTATTTTTCGGTTCAAACCTATGATAGCGATTTTCAGCAAGACATGGAATTGCCTTTCAAGTCCTCCAATAGAACGGTCTCGCTTTTAAATTTTGTGAGTGTCTTTGCGCCAAAAAGTTTTTGTATCCAACCTATTGAGTTTGTACTCAACAAAACTTATCCAGTCATCGATGATAGCTTTAATCTTACTGCAAGATTAAACGCCATTTTTCAGCCTCCGCGAGTATAATTTAATTTTCATTGTACTATCATTGACATGACTTGCATTGCAGCAGTATGTTTATTCCTTATGTTGAATAAGAAGTTAAATATGTTATCAAAAATTATTCAGTTCTCTATTAAGAACAAATTGGTTATTCTGTTGGGTTTATTTGCTATTGTTTTGGGGGGTGTTTATTCTATTTCGAAATTACCCATTGATGCTGTTCCTGATATTACCAATAACCAGGTATTAATTATCACATCTGTTCCAAGTGCAGGTGCACCAGATGTAGAGCGTTTGATTACGGTGCCTATCGAGCAAGCAACTAGAAACGTGCCTGGTATTATTGAACAAAGAAGTTTTTCAAGATTTGGCTTAAGCTTAGTGACCTTGGTATTCAATGATGATATTGACATCTACTGGGCTAGACAACAGGTTTCTGAAAGACTAATTACAGTTAAATCTCAAATGCCAGAAGGAATGGGCACACCTGAATTAGGACCATTGACAACGGGCTTGGGTGAAATTTACCAATATGTGGTACGACCTAAAAAAGGATACGAGGGAAAGTATAGCTTGGCAGAATTAAGAACAATGCAGGATTGGATTGTGCGTAAGCAATTATTGGGCACCCCTGGAGTAGCGGACGTAAGTAGTTTTGGAGGTGCTGTGAAACAATTCGAAGTGAGTGTGAATCCAGCTTTATTGAAACAGTACGATTTATCTGTCAATGATATTTATACTGCATTAAACGACAACAATCAAAATGCAGGTGGAGCATATATTGAACATGGGCCTGGTGTATTGTTTATAAGAACTGAAGGTATGGTAGACAGTATGGACCAGATAGCAAGTATTCCGGTTAAAACTATGTCTAATGGAATACCTCTATTAATTAGGGATGTAGCAAAAGTGCAGTTAGGAGAAGCGACTAAATTTGGTGCTACTGCTTACAATGCAGAAGGAGAAGTTGCTGGCGCAGTGGTGATGATGTTAAAAGGGGAGAACAGTAAACAAGTTATTACAGCTATAAAATCTAAAATTGCGAGCATTCAAGAAACAATGCCAGAAGGCGTTGTGATTGAACCTTTTTTAGATCGAACAAAAATGGTAGATAATGCTATTGGGACAGTCTCTAAAAATTTATTGGAAGGAGCGTTGATTGTGATCTTTGTTTTGATTTTATTTTTAGGAAATTTAAGAGCAGGTTTGGTGGTCGCATCCGTGATTCCACTTGCGATGTTATTTGCTTTTATTTTAATGCATTTATTTGGAGTAAGTGGCAATTTAATGAGTTTAGGCGCATTGGATTTTGGACTACTTGTTGACGGAGCTGTCATTATTGTAGAAGCAGTCTTACATCAGTTATACCATAGTTCTAGAAAAGAGCAACAGGGTCAATTAGATAAGACTGAAATGAATACTATGGTTGGTCAGGTATCCAATAAAATGATGGGTGCTGCTGCTTTTGGACAAATTATTATTTTGATTGTATACCTACCTATTTTATCCCTAACAGGTATTGAAGGCAAGATGTTTAAGCCAATGGCGCAAACGGTTTCTTTTGCATTAATTGGTGCATTTATATTGTCCATTACGTATGTACCGATGATGAGTGCATGGGTATTGAGTAAAAATAGAATGCAAAAGGAAACGCTTACAGACAAGTATATGCAAAAATTAGAAGCCTTCTATGAACCACTGTTATTAAAGGCATTGAAAATTCCAAAACAAATAGTGGCTATTACGATTGCGGTTTTCATTGGTGCATTACTTTTATTAACGACACTTGGAGGGGAGTTTATTCCTAAATTAGAAGAAGGAGATTTTGCAGTGGATACTCGTTTATTAACTGGGAGTTCATTGAATACCACTTTGGAAGCTACTCAAAAAGCCTCCAAATTGTTACTTAATCGCTTTCCAGAGATAGAGAAGATTGTTACAAAAATAGGAGCAGGTGAAATACCAACAGATCCTATGTCGATGGAAGCCTCAGATTTAATGATCATATTGAAAGATAAAAAAGATTGGGTCTCCGCCGAAACCTTTGATGCATTAGCGGATACAATGGGTAAAGTGATGGCACAAGTGCCAGGGATTACATCTGGTTTTCAGTATCCAGTGCAAATGCGTTTTAACGAATTAATGACTGGGTCAAGACAGGATGTTTCTTGTAAAATATTTGGTGAAAATTTAGACAGCTTAGCCAAATATGCGACACTTATGGGTAATATCATTGCAGAAGTTGAAGGCGCAAAAGATTTGTATACAGAAACTGTGACTGGTATCTCTCAAGTTGTGGTTCATTTTAATAGGGCCTCTATCGCTAAGTATGGAGCAAATATTAAAGAAGTCAATCAAGTGATTCAATCCGCTTATGCTGGCGGGATAGCTGGAAAAGTATTTGAAGGAGATCGTAGATTTGACCTTGTAGTAAGATTGAATGCAGTGCAGAAAAAAGATTGGCAGGAAATAAAAAATCTAATGGTTACGGTAGGCAATGGCAAGCAAGTACCCTTGTATGAATTAGCAGAAGTTAAAATGGAGGAAGGGCCTTATCAAATACAAAGAGAGGATGCAGGCAGAAGGATTGTGGTGGGCTTTAATGTGAGAGGTAAAGATGTAAAATCTGTGGTGACAGAAGTGCAAGAGCGAGCGAAAAAATCAATTCAATTTCCGCCAGGCTATTATGTAGTTTATGGGGGACAGTTTGAAAACTTAGAACATGCGGTAAGTAGATTACAAATTGCTGTTCCAGTGGCTTTATTATTGATCTTAGTGATGTTGTTTTTTGCATTTAATAATATCAAACATTGTTTACTTATTTTTTCTGCCATTCCTTTTTCTGCCATTGGTGGTGTTTTTGCTTTGTGGATAAGAGGCATGCCATTTAGCATTTCTGCAGGGGTAGGATTTATTGCGCTTTTTGGTGTCGCTGTTTTGAATGGAATTGTTTTATTAACGGAGATGAATAAATTAGCCATGGAACCCAATAGAACTATACTTGATATTATTGTAACGGCAACTAAGACAAGATTAAGACCAATTTTAATTACAGCTTCTGTAGCTTCTCTTGGCTTTATTCCAATGGCAATTAGTAGTGGAGCTGGAGCAGAAGTTCAAAAGCCATTAGCCACGGTAGTGATAGGAGGCCTTTTGTCGGCAACACTCCTGACTTTATTTGTACTGCCTATTTTTTATCAATTATTTGAAAAGAAAAATATAGGAAAAGCTGTGTTGCCTTTGCTGTTGATGGTAGTTGTCTTATCAGCTAGCAATTTGCATGCGCAGCCTTTGCCAATAAAAAAGACCTTGTCACAGGTGGTGGAACAAGCACTCAATGTATCGCCTACTTTAAAAACAACAGCAGCACAAAGGGATTATTATAACACAATGGCTAGCGCTAGTTTTGATCCAGCAAAATTAACCTTTAGAGGAGAGCTGGGTCAAGTAAATAGCAATTTAAATGATTCAAAATATGCAGTAGAGCAAGTATTTGATCTCCCTAAAGTATACCAAGCTCAAAAAGAGTTCAACCTTTCCTTGAGCCAATCTTTTGGGCACCAATTGGTATTAGATCAAAAGTTTACAAAACACACAATAGAGCAATTATATATCGAGTTGCAGTTTCAAGTGGCTAAAGGGGTATTGTTACAAAAGTTAGACACAATTTATAATAAACAATTGAAGGCGGTAGAAGCGAGGTTTAAAGCAGGGGAGGATAATGGTTTAGCCCAGATGAATATGCAAAACTGGGTTAGTCTGCATCAACAATCCATATTAAAGCAACAAAATGAGTTGCTCGGTTTGCAAAAACAATTTGCTATTTTATTAGCAGATTCAACTATTTTCTTGCCAGCAGATCCGTTGAATTTTGAACCTGTTTTATTAGATACAAGTTTGTCTTCTAATCATCCAATGAAAGCTTATTGGCAACAAAAGGTACAAGCTGGTATGCAGGAAACAAATCTTGCAAAATCTAAATTGCTACCACAAGTTGCAATGGGTTATACCAATCAAACTTTTAACCTAAAGCCCGAAGATAAAACAAGGTATAATTCAGTAACAGTAGGTTTGAATATCGCGCTCTTTAAGGCCGGTTTAAAAAATAAAGTGAAAGCGAGTCAAGCGAATGAGAAGGTGTTGGTGATGGAAAAAGATAAAGCACTTTTTGACTTGAATTTGCAAATTCAAAAAGCATGGAGCAATTACCAACAAGCAATTGGCATGTATCAGCAGATTCAAAAAACCTTGATACCTAATGCAACTAAAATGGGTCAAATGGCTAACCTTTCTTTTAAAGAAGGACAAATTGGGTATCTAGAATGGTCTACAGCAATGACGCAGGTGCAGCAAATCGAAATGCAGGCTTTAGAAGCTTTAGTCCTATTTCATCAAAATCAATCCACCCTGAATTATTTATTATCAAAATAGTTAGTTTAAAACAGTAACAATGAAAAAAATATATAGCGTTTTATACGCAACAATCGTTTTTGTAGGGTGCGGTGTAAAGCCATCCTCTGAGGCTGTAAATAAAGAATTGACATCAGATTCAAGCAATATCGTACTGTTGACGAAAGAACAGGCTGCCCTTGCTCAATTAAAACTTGAACCCATTCAAATAGGCAAGATGAAAGGGGTGGTACAATTAAATGGCGTGGTGGATGTACCTCCAACTGGTATCGCTTCTGTCAGTATTCCAATGGGTGGGTATGTGCAGGACATTAATTTAATTCCTGGGACTTACGTTAAAAAAGGACAGGTTTTGGCGACGGTGAAAGATCCGGGATATGTACAATTGCAAGAACAATACTTGTCTACTAAAGCCAAAATGATTTACATGCAACAAGACATGGATAGACAAAAGGCCTTATTGACACAAGAAGCAGTAAGTAAGAAAACTTATCAGCAATTGCAGTCTGAATTCAATAGTATTGGCATACAGCTTAAAGCCTTATCGGAGCAATTGAAATTAATCAATATCCAGCCGGAAACATTAACAACGGATAAAATGTCTAGTCTTGTTCAGTTGACTGCGCCGATCAGTGGTTATGTGACTAAAGTGAATATCAACAGGGGCAAGTATGTTACGCCGGCTGATATTTTATTAGAAATAATGAACCCTAATGATATACATGCGGCAATTACAATTTATGAACAAGATATTGCAGGATTTAAAGTAGGCATGAAAGGCACAGTAGCATTGACCCAGGACCCTTCAAAAAAATACCCAGTTACAATTTTAGCCGTTTCACAAAATATCAATGAAGACAAGACGGGGCTATTGCATTGTCATTTTGATCAAGTGCCTAAAAATTTATTGCCAGGCATGTTTATTACAGCATCGCTTGCTGTTGAAAATAGAGAAACGGTATTGATACCAGCGGAAGCAGTTCAAAGGTTCCAAGGCAAAGATTATATTTTTATAGAAAAGAAGTTGAATGAATTTGAAGCTTTTGAAATTCAAATCAATCAAAGGAATAATGAATTCGTTGCCATTCAAAATATCGAGGCAAAAAATTGGGTAGGGAAAAACATCGTAGTTAAAAATGCATTTAGCTTACTAGGCAAATGGATGAATAAAGCGGAATAAAAATTGCAACTTCGATTTTTGAACTTTTGCTTATTGTTCAAAATAGCTGATACTGCCACCTATCCAGGTGGCAGTATCATTATAGCTCACGCCAATCATGGCCCCTTTACTGATACGTGTTAAATTATTGGTCGCAATGTATTGTTGCAAGGATTTGTCCCAAAAATAAAATAACCGTATCTCTGCTTTACTTGGTCCAGAGGGTGTTTCGATGACTGGTGCATAATGCACTTTCTTTTGTAGGATCCAATTTTGAGGGTCCTGTATCTTTTCAAGTGCTTCCATCGTTAGATCAAGCATGACGCCTTGTCCTCCAAACGAAAAAAGCGGCTTACAAATATAGTCAGTTAAGGGCCAGTTCAGTATGGATTTATTAGTAGACCAATCTTTTAAATAGAACGCCTCTGGGATAGCAGCATGGTTTAATAGGGGTAATAAATATTTACTAATTCTAAAAAAGTGGTTGGGATGGTTCACCCACTCAATACCTGTTGCTTGTTGAAGTAAGT
The DNA here is from genome assembly GCA_041303215.1 of Asinibacterium sp. GTDB lineage: Bacteria > Bacteroidota > Bacteroidia > Chitinophagales > Chitinophagaceae > Sediminibacterium. The sequence goes on from JBFYPO010000048.1 coordinate 7,011, forward strand.
TAAATTGAGCGATCATGCTTTCGTTTTGTTGCATTAGCTCGTCGTATACGACACGATTATAAATCCGCTCTACTTTGTATTCAACGCCCTCTTTTTTATAATAAAGTTGATTCCCATTTAAGTAAATTTCTGAGAGGCAAACTAGTGGAATAGGAAACAAAACCTCTGTTAACAATAAATCTATTTTTGTTTTTTGTTCATAGGGGTTGATTTCTAATAGGATGGTATGCTTTTCAGGCACCCCCAATAGCGTCTCTTTCAAAAATTGGGTATAAGTATGGTTATTGTATCCGTTTAAAAAGGGTGAAAAGCCTTCAGGTAAAGAATAGGCGGTTTCTAAAGCAGTTTTTTGCAATAATTCAAAAGCAAATAAGGAAGGGAAGCCCTGTAATTCTATTAATTGAGGAACAGGTATTCCATCCTTACCCTCCGCAATAGCAAAATCAATTACCAAGCAATCTGGAAAAGGTTGTTCATTGGGGATGTGCAAACCTTTTGGTATGGCTTGATCTGTTTTAGTAGGAAAGGCTGGATCGTTTATAAAAGCACAAATAGCATCGCCTGCTTCTAGTAATTGTTCTTTAAAAGTGGCAGGAATAAAAACGGGTGTTTCTGCAATACGAAAAGGTATGGCGTCTTTAAATGGTGTATTTAAAATTGTCAAGTATTCTTGATAACGTTTTTCTGTAAACTGTGCATTAAATGCAGCTCTTATAGCTGGAATCATGCGAGCAATTTTTGGGTCAGAAAATTAGGTATAAAATGAGTACAGGTATGTTCAATTTTTGAATCATCTTGTAATGCAAGCATTATTTGATTCCATTTGTCTTCACTAAAGTCTTCTAATACCGTTGTTTTTATGGGGGCAGATTCAAAATAATGAATCAGTCTTTCCTGAGTTGCTTCTGGATGAAATTGAACGCCAATCATTGTGTCGCTAAATGCTACAGCCATAAGGGCGCGTTCATAAGGCAGTTGAGGCCTTATTTTTTCGAGTGCAATAATAGTAGCCCCCATCGCTTGAATTTTTTGATCATTGGGTGCTGTAATCTGATAGAGCCGACTTTCCAACGAAAAAAATGGATCTGGTAAGCTATTAAAGATGGGATGAGCAGTTGTAGGATGTATGGGTAAGATGCCCAATTGTTTGGATTTTCTTAGTCCAACTTGACCAATATCAAAATGCCTACAGGCCAATTGAAAACTGTGGCAGATTAACAATACTGGTTTTTTTAATGCCAACATAAGGTCCAGCCATTTGCAGTAGGCAATATCCCAGGTCATTTCAAAAGTATCTATCGGTGAGCCAGGTCCGCCCGAGGAAATGTATAAATCAAAATGAGCATCTGGTAGTGCATCCTGCACGCGCACATCAAAAACTGCTACTTCAATTTGAACCTTATTTTTTTCGCCCCATTCCGTAAGGATTTCTTTAATACAATCCATACCCATATTGGCGCTGCCATTGTATAAGTCTAAAACTGCAATTTTAAATGGGGGAGCTGCTGTCATTATAAATAACTAAGATTAGTTTTTGGGCTCAGTTGTAATAAAGTTTCATACATCAACTGAATGGTATCCACAATATCTTTTTTATGAATCATCTCCACTGTGGTATGCATATACCTTAATGGGATAGAAATAAGCACAGAAGGGCAACCATCATTTGCATACGCAAAACTGTCTGTATCGGTCCCTGTACTTCTGCTCAAAGTTCTAAACTGTACTGGGATTTTATGATCAGCTGCTGCTTTTTCTACAATGGCCAATAACTTATTATGGATGGCAGGTGCATAAGCCAATGAAGGTCCTTTGCCACATTGGATATCACCTTCGATCGCTTTATTAATCATTGGGGTATGGGTATCATGTGTTACATCTGTTACAATCGCAATATTTGGTTTAATTCTTCTTGCGATCATCTCGGCACCTCTTAGTCCAATTTCTTCTTGTACCGCATTCACAATATATAATCCGAATGGTAATTTCTTTTTATTTTCAGAAAGCATTCTTGCAACTTCGGCAATCATGAATCCACCTACTCTATTATCAAAGGCCCTGCCAATAATAAAGTCGTGCGCTAATTCGTCGAATCCTTCTTCATAGGTCACTACTGCGCCAATATGAATACCTAATGCCTCTACTTCTTTTTTAGTCCTAGCGCCACAGTCTAAGGTTAAATTATCTACTTTAGGTTGTGGTTCTTTTTGTTCTGGGTTGCTTAATCTGGTATGGATAGCAGGCCATCCAAAAACAGCTTTCACTGGTCCTTTTTTCCCGTGAATCCAAACACGCATAGAAGGGGCAATTTGATGGTCTACGCCACCGTTGCGTTTTAAGTAGATTAAGCCTTGGTCGCTGATGTAATTAACAAACCAACTGATTTCATCCGCATGTGCTTCGATTACTACTTTGAATGGCGCGTCTGGATTGATTACACCCACCGCGGTACCATAGGGATCTGTAAAAGTGGTATCCACATATTTTTTCAAATAGTTGAGCCAAATTTTTTGGCCACTACTTTCAAATCCCACTGGAGAAGGGTTATTAATATATTCTTTTAAAAATGCGTAAGAAGTAGGGGGAATTAAATCTTTTTGCTTCGTTGTTGCTTTTTTCTTTGCGGTTGCATTTTTATTGGTTGCTACTGACTTTTTTGTTGCTGCTTTTGCCATAAGAAAGGGTTTATTTATAACCCTTGCAAGATACTACATTCTGTATTTATTAATACATTTGTAACAAAGGCAAGTAGCATGAAGGGGCAAAGTATCAATATGGAGGTGTTTAGGGGATTGGATGCATCCAGCTTCTTGAAGCAGGCTATCGAATTGATGCAAGAACAGGCAACCCATAACGAGGTCTATAAAAACTGGGTGAATTTAATGCATACCCAATTAGAGGAGGTAAACTGCCTTGAAGCGATACCATTTTTACCCATTCATTTCTTTAAAACACATGCAATTTATACAGGTGTAACTTGTCCTGATTTTCATTTTGAAAGCAGTGGTACAACGCAGGATACAGTGAGTAAGCATTATGTGCAAGACCTAACCCTTTATGAAGCAAGTTTCATGCAATGTTTTCAACAATTTTATGGATCACCTAAAGACTATTGTATTTTGGGGTTATTGCCTAATTATTTAGAAAGGCAACATTCTTCCTTAGTGTATATGACGGATCATTTAATTCAAGCAAGTGGACATCCCTCCAGCGGCTTTTATTTATATGATTTTGAACAACTCAATAAAAATTTAGCAGCTTTAGAAAAAGCAAATCAAAAAACAATTTTAATTGGTGTAAGTTTTGCTTTAATGGATTTTGTAGATGCATTTCCACAAACCTTAGCACATACAATCATCATTGAAACAGGTGGAATGAAGGGTCGAAAGCAAGAATTAACAAAAGCAGCTTTACATGCCTATTTATCCAATGGTTTTGGAACTCCAGCTATCCAATCAGAATATGGCATGACTGAATTATTAAGCCAAGCTTATTCTAAAGGTGCAGGAATCTACCAGTGTCCTCCTTGGATGAAGGTATTGGTAGCAGATGAATCAGACCCTACTGCATTGTCAATGGAAGGTAGGGGTATTTTGCATATCATTGATTTAGCAAATGTGTATAGTTGTGCATTCATTGCCACCGAAGACCTAGGGATCGTATACCCAGACGGGCGTTTTGAAATCCTGGGTCGTGTAGACCATAGTGCTCGAAGAGGGTGTAGTTTACTAGTTGTTTAGAATTAGTTGTTCCAATGGTTTTAAGAAAGGAGGATTGATATTGTAATTATATTGACGTTTGTCCGTGAGTTCTCGTTGTTTCACAATCAATGCTTCTTTCGATCTTGTAGCAAGCATGAATTTTTGATTCATTCTTAAGAAATAGTCACTTCTGCTTTTATTTTGTGTGATGGTATCTTTTTGTTGAACGCCAATAATCTTATTGATAGTTTTAATGCTTATTTGTTCCTGCTTAACCTGCAATTGGTAAATTGCTTGTATTAATTCTTTTTCTACAATAGTAAGGGAGCTATAAAAGTTTTTATACAGGATGGATTGAACCTCCTGAGGTATTTTATTTTTCTTTAATTTTTTTTGCAGCAAAGTATATAGTAAAATAAACAAACCAACAATGAATGCATTTCCAATAATGGGTTTTCCTGGCTCTATTTTTTTCAATAGCGTAGTAAAAAAGTTATTAGAATAAATTTTCTTTGCATTTGGGTCTACAAAGTCTTTATCATTAAGTTGGATTGTTTCATAGGTCAATTGACCATCTTGCTCAATTCTAATTAAATAAAAGTTAGAACCCATTGCAAACTGAAATAAATACTTTGGTTGATCTTTGTATAATTTAAGCCATTTCTCCCTAAATTCTCCTTGTTTGTTTCTGTTTAAATTACCATACTGGTTGTTTGAAAAATTCAACCAATACAATTCCAGGTCGGAATGAAATAATAAATAGGGGCCAAAAGTGCTTTTTATAAATTCACTTTTTACGCTCATCTTTTTTAAATCTGGATTAAGTACACCCAGATTTTCCCAAGTTCTTTCTTTAAAATCAAATGACATACAACTATCCACCATATAAGTTGTCAATGTATTTGGGAAATCCTTTTGATGGATGGCATGAGAAAGGTATAACCTCCCCTTGTTTTCATCTAAGTAGGAAAATAGCCCATCATCCTCGCTTAGGTAATTAGGTACTTTTATATTTGAGTTGTAGATCTCCCATTCATTTGTTTTGGGGCTAAAAAAGGTGAAATAATCCTTTATTTTCCAAAATCCAATACCGCCATATTGAAATAGAGTGTCCTTGTAAAAAAAGTTCATTCCTCCAAAGTTGACCCCTGAATGATAAGTTGAATCAAGTCGAATAAATGTAAAATTTCCTTTGCGCATCTTTTGAACCTGATACAGGGCACCAGTTCCTAAAAGTTGCATGTAGATTAACTTTTTCCTTTTAATCAGGTTGATTCCATTAGCGATTTTGTAAGGCACCCCGAATCTAAAATTTTCTTCAAAAAAGGTGAGGTTTAAATTAGTGCTAGTATCTAAACTGATAAAATCAAGTAAAGCCAATTCGGGTTTGGGAATTGGGTTAATAACCATTTCTTTCTGAGCTTGGCCAAAAAATGGAGCCATAGCCGTTAAAATAACCAATAAAATAAATCTCCTAGCCATACTGCAAAACTATGAAAAATATATAATAAGAAAATTTATAATGTAATTATAAATAAATTTAATATTTCATTAATATGTAAAATATTGTAAATTATTAATTTATATTAAATATTTAATTTTCACCACTTAGTTTATAAATAAGTTGGAGTTAGAATTGTTTCTATTGAATATTTACAAACTTCAATAAAACGAATTAAAGAAATATTAAATATATTATCCTTTGGGGGAAGGATAATTGGGGTAGTCAGGACTCGTCTTGGTTGCCCCAACTTTTTTTACAAGGAGTACCCCAATGATGACTAAGATGGTCCCTAGCACCTGTTCTATACTAAAGGGCTCTCCTAGTATCCATCTTGCCTGAATTAAGGTCGAAACTGGACCAATACTGGTTATAATTGCTAGATCATTGCTTCCAATTCGCTTCATCCCACCACTGATCAGAAAGGAGGGAATGACAGTGGCGACCAATGCCAATGCAATAACATAGATTAAATTGCTAGAACGTAAAATAGGAAGGCTAATTATTTGGTTCCAATCTCCCCCATGTTCTACCATATAATGTATAAAGATGCCAGCACTGGCTGCAAGCATTGAGAGGCTAGTGAATTGAGGTGCACCAATTTTCGGGATGATTTTGCCTGAACCTACCAGGTAAAAAGCATAGGTAACCGCGCAAAGTAAAATCATCCAAGTTCCAAATAGGAAAGATTGACTATC
>JBFYPO010000049.1:0-2656 GCA_041303215.1 Asinibacterium sp.
CCGTTTTCTGCCACTAATGTTTTTAATTGATTCAATTGGATTTGAACTATCGCTGACATTTGTTTTCTTAATAAGGGGGAGAACATAATGATATCGTCTACCCTATTTAAGAACTCTGGACGAATGGTTTGCTTCAATAAATTCATCACTTCAGTTTTAGCCTGCTCTGTTTTTTCATCCAGGTTTTTGTCCGTCACGTCTTCGAAAGCATCTTGAATCAAATGGCTTCCAATATTACTTGTCATAATGATGATGGTGTTTTTAAAGTTCACCACCCTGCCCTTATTATCAGTTAATCTACCATCATCTAACACTTGCAATAAAACATTCCAAACATCTGGATGCGCTTTTTCAATTTCATCTAATAAAACCACACTGTATGGCTTACGACGCACTGACTCTGTTAACTGCCCACCTTCATCATACCCTACATAGCCAGGAGGAGCCCCCACCAATCTTGATACCGTATGCTTTTCTTGGTACTCACTCATGTCTATACGCGTCATCATACTGTCGTCATCAAATAAATAATCAGCTAGTGCTTTTGCTAATTCTGTTTTTCCAACTCCAGTGGTACCTAAAAATATAAATGAGCCGATGGGTTTTTTTGGATCTTGTAAGCCAGCCCTACTTCTTCTGATCGCATCAGAAACAGCTGCAATAGCTTCTTCTTGTCCCACCACACGTGCATGCAACGCTTCTTCTAAGTGCATTAATTTTTCTCTTTCCGATTGCATCATTTTTTGAACTGGAATACCTGTCGCTTTTGCAATATTTTCTGCAATATCATCCGCGTCCACTTCTTCTTTCATTAAACGCTTTCCTTCTTCGCCTAAATCCTTCAACTGGTTGGTCAAGTCTAATAAGATGGTTTCTTGCTCTTTTAATTTCCCATACCTAATCTCCGCTACTTGGCCATAATCTCCATTGCGCTCCGCCACTTCCGCAGCTTGCTTTAATTGCTCCATTTGGCCTTTTGCACTTTGCACTTTATCTACCAACTCTTTCTCTACTTTCCATTTTGCAGTAAGGGTATCCTGCTGCACCATTAAATTGCTTATTTCAATGTTCAATTGTTTTAATTGGTCAGGATTGTTCTCACGTTTAATGGCTTCTCTTTCAATTTCTAATTGACGAATCTGACGTTGTAAAGTATCTAAATCCTCTGGCATAGAATTCATTTCCAAACGCAATTTTGCAGCACTCTCGTCAATTAAGTCAATTGCCTTATCTGGCAAGAAACGATCTGTAATGTATCGACTAGAAAGTTCTACCGCAGCCACAATTGCCTCGTCTTTAATACGTACATGGTGGTGCGTCTCATAGCGCTCCTTAAGGCCTCTTAAGATAGAAATTGCATCTTCTTTGGACGGCTCGTCAATCATTACTTTTTGGAATCTTCTTTCTAATGCTTTGTCCTTTTCGAAAAACTTTTGGTACTCATTTAAAGTGGTCGCGCCAATCGCTCTTAATTCTCCTCTTGCCAAAGCTGGTTTTAAAATATTAGCGGCATCCATGGCACCATCTCCGCCGCCAGCACCTACTAAAGTATGAATCTCGTCAATGAATAAAATAATTTCTCCATCACTTCCAGTGACTTCTTTGACTACGCCTTTTAAACGTTCTTCAAATTCACCTTTGTATTTTGCACCAGCAATTAAGAGCCCCATATCTAATGCATAAATAATTTTAGACTTTAAATTTTCAGGTACATCCCCATTGACAATACGCATCGCCAAACCTTCCGCAATGGCAGTTTTACCCACTCCAGGTTCACCCACTAAAATTGGATTGTTCTTACTCCTTCTTGTAAGGATATGTAATGTTCTTCTTATCTCGTCATCACGACCAATCACCGGATCTAATTTTCCTTTATTGGCCATCTCATTTAAATTCTTAGCATATTTCGAAAGCGCCTGAAACTGCGTTTCCTGTGTGGCAGATTTTACTGTTTCTCCTTGTCTTAATTCTGTGATGGCTGTCTTTAAACCTTTTTCAGTTAATCCGGCATCTTTTAAAATTTTCGCAACCGCATCATTGACTTGCAGGATGCCGATAATTAAATGTTCTACTGTAACAAAATCATCACCAAAATCTTTCAAAGAGGCAGTTGCTTTTAATAACACCGTATTCAAGTCTCTACTTAACGCAGATGCAGGCTCGCCAGTTTGTTGCTTAGGCAAGGTCTCCATATAGGCATCCAGTTTTTGAAGCACCCAAGATGGTTGAACATTGTTTTTCTTCAATAAAAATTCTGTAGGACTATCCTTGTCTCCAAGGATGGCCTTTAACAAATGCGCCGTTTCAATATTGGCATGTTGGTTATTGTAAGCCAACTGCTGTGCAGCCTGAATGGCTTCCTGCGCTTTGATAGTATATTGATTTAAATTCATAGTACTAGTTTTAGTATTTACTATATACCCCTCAAATAGAGTGCTATCAAAATTTATCAGCAATTATGTCTTAAACCCATTGAAAAAAAGGCAATAAAGTCAGTCGCGCGTCTTTATTTCTGCTAAATTTACATACGAACAACAATTGTATCTAATATGGCACACCGCAGAAATGCTTTACTTCCTAAATACGAACACAAAACAGAACCATTAGCAAGTCCTAAAGAATACCTTAAAAGAATTTTAATCAATCTTGCCTGGAC
>JBFYPO010000050.1:0-3953 GCA_041303215.1 Asinibacterium sp.
GAACCTGTTGGCACGTGTAACACTGAAATAGTAGCACCGACAAGGACTTCACCGTTGTCAGCTTTTACAGAACCGCTGATATTACCAGTTGTATTTTGAGCAAAAGTCAAAACTGGTAAAAGAAGCATGGCAACTGCAAAATGTAGTAATTTTTTACTAAGCATAGTTGTTGTTTTATTTAGTGATGCAAAGAAACTAATATTCCTTCAAATCGTTTTGTGTTTTTCTTAACAATTTATCATGAATTCCCATATCAGTCTATTATACATTAAAATAATATATAATATAAATAAATTAGCTTTTTTTCAAGTGCTTACATCAAAATGAAGCCACTTTGTACTATCGATGGTAGGCGTTATCTGATTCATTTTCACGCTCTTTATCATAGGCTTTAATAATTGCTTTGACTAATTTATGGCGTACCACATCCTCCTCGTCAAGTTGAATGTGGGCTATGCCTTCGATATTTTGTAAAATGCGGACCGCTTTCTCTAAGCCACTTTTTTGGTTTCGAGGTAAATCTACTTGGGTAGGGTCTCCTGTAATGATGGCTTTTGCATTGGCGCCAATACGTGTCAAAAACATTTTGATTTGTAAGTCGTTCGCATTTTGGGATTCATCCAATATAATAAATGCATTGTCCAAGGTACGGCCACGCATGTAAGCAAGTGGCGCAATTTCGATGGTTCTAGTAGACATATAATAGCCTAATTTATCTGCAGGAATCATATCGTCTAATGCATCATATAAGGGGCGTAAATAGGGGTCAATTTTTTCTTTTAAATCGCCTGGTAAAAAACCTAAACTTTCTCCAGCTTCTACAGCGGGTCTTGTTAAAATTATTTTTTTCACCAATTTATTTTTGAGTGCTCTAACCGCTAATGCCACCGCAGTATAGGTTTTACCTGTACCTGCTGGTCCAATTGCAAAAACAATATCATTTTTATCTGCAGCATGAACCATTTTTTTCTGGTTGGCTGTTCTAGCTCTTACTGATTTTCCATTCGGTCCAAAAACCAATACTTCATTTGGATTTTGATCTACGAAATTGTCAATGACTTCTGCGTCATCGCCTCCCAAAATTTGTTCAAAATAATTTTCACTTAAGTGTCCGTTACGTTCCATGTATTGGATAATTAATCCAATTTTTTCTTTTGCAATATCGATTTGTTCTGGGGCGCCACTTAGTTTTATTTGTGTGCCTCTAGATAAAATTTTTAAGAGAGGGAATTTCTTTTTTAATACATCGAACTTGTTATTGTTAACACCAAAAAAATCGATTGGATTAACAGATTCTAGGTTGATAATGGTTTCTGTCAAGGTAGTAGTTTTTGTAGGTTAGTAGAGGTAGATACCTGCCTAACACAATTTAACATACACTTGTTCAAAAAACAAGTCAAAAATTTACACAATATGTGGATTACTATCGCCTTACAGGGGGGCTTAACAATTTCTTAAACTCGAGATCATTTGAATTGGATCTGTGGCTTTAAATACAGTAGTACCAGCAACTAAAACATCCGCGCCAGCTGCTACTAATTCAGCAGCATTGTCTAAGGTAACACCACCATCTATTTCAATCAAGGTGGTCGCTTGATGTTGTAGAATTAATTGCTTTAATGCTTTCACTTTTTCGTAGGTGTGAGGGATAAATTTTTGACCTCCAAAGCCAGGATTCACACTCATAATACATACTACATCAATATCAAAAATAATGTCTTTTAACACATCAATAGGGGTGTGCGGATTCAATGCTACACCCGCTTTCATTCCTTGAGATTTGATTTGTTGTAGCGTACTATGAAGGTGTGGACAAGCTTCATAATGGACCGTTAAAATATCGGCACCCGCTTGTTTAAAAGCTGTAATATATTTTTCTGGAGACACAATCATTAAATGGACATCCATTACTTTAGTAGTGGTTTTTTTAAGCTGTTCAATCACAGGTAAACCATAACTAATATTGGGTACAAACACACCATCCATTACATCTAAATGAAACCATTCAGCTTCAGAATCATTTAACATGCTACAAGCTTTTCCAAGTGCTAAAAAGTCGGCGGCTAATAGGGAGGGTGCAATGATGGCCATAAAATCAATTTGTTCAAAGTTCTCGATTTTTTAGTGAACTGTCATTTTTTCGTCAAAAAAAATTTCAAGCGTGTAGAATCAATAAGTTTGAGCACTTGTTTTAATGATTAGCGTTATTTTTGCGCCCAATTCAAATCATTATGAGAAAATTCATCTTTATCGTATTAGCACTGTGTTCAAGCTTCAGTCTTGTCGCACAACAAGACACGGTTCAATTTGAGGGGGAAACACATTTTAAGAATGTGCAGCAATTGACCTTTGGTGGTGACAACGCAGAAGCCTATTGGAGTTTTGATAGCAAGCGTATCATTTTTCAAAAAACGAATCCTAAAGAAGGGATTGTTTGTGATCAAATTTTTATGGGCAATTTGCCTTTGACGCAAGCAGCCCCGTTTAACTATAAACTAGTAAGTACTGGAAAGGGTAGAACCACTTGTGCCTATTTTATGAAAGATGGGAAACATATTATTTATGCATCTACTCATCAAGGAGATGCAGCCTGTCCACCTCCAGTGGATCGCGCGAAATATGGTAATAAGTATATCTGGCCTTTATACAATACCTATGATATTTTTATGGCCGATACGAACGGCCAAGTAGTTAAACAATTAACGACTGCTAAAGGATATGACGCGGAAGCTACTTTGTCTTATGATGGAAAGAAAATGATTTATTGCAGTGACAAAGACGGTGATTTGGATTTATACGTCATGGATATTGCTTCAGGTAAAGAGAAGAAAGTAACCCATGCTTTAGGCTACGATGGTGGAGCATGGTTTAGTCCAGATGGTCAAAAAATTGTTTGGAGAGCAAGTCGTCCAAAAACTACTGCAGAAGTTGAGGAGTATACAAGTTTATTAAAAGAAGGGATGGTAGCACCTACGAATATGGAAGTTTGGGTAGCCAATGTGGATGGCTCTGATGCAAAACAAATCACCAATCTAGGTCAAGCCAATTGGGCACCTAATTTTACACCAGATGGCAAACAGATCATATTCTGTAGTAACCATGAATACAAAAGAGGTTTTCCTTTTAACATGTACCTGATCAATTTAGATGGCACTGGCTTGGTTAAAATAAGTAGAGATAAAGGATTTGATGCTTTCCCTATGTTTAGCCCCGATGGTAAAAAAATCATTTTTGCCTCAAATAGGAACAACAAAGGTACTAGAGACACCAATTTATTTGTAGCAGACTGGGTGGAATAAGCTGTTTAAAAATATTTGATTACTTTAGCGACAAATCTATAATTATGTATACTGGACTTTTACATTTACACAATACCCTAAGATGGGTGGTTTTGATTGCCTTGATCTTAAGCATTTATAAATTATTTACAAATAAGGAGGCGCTTAAAACTAGTAAAACCTTATTAATGAGTGCGCATGCAAGTTTGTTGGTAGGACTATACCAATACATTGCTGGTCCTTTAGGGATTAAAATGATCCAATCAGCAGGCATGGGGGCAACTATGAAGGATGCGGCGAGTCGTTTCTGGGCTGTGGAGCATATCTTCTCGATGATCTTAGCCATTGTGTTAATCACCATTGGTCATGTAAAGTATAAAAAAACGCAAAATGCAGGTCCAACACGAATTTTATATGTGATTGCATTGATTTTGATCCTTTTAGCGATGCCTTGGCCGTTTAGGGAAGGTATTGGTCGACCTCTTTTCCCAGGAATGGGGTAGTCGATCAATTTTAATTAATTGATTTTCAATATTTTACAAAGGAGAAGAACGACTTCTCCTTTTATTTTAGCCTTTTTAGAAGAATTAACCGGGATTTTTTCATAATTCCATTCATTTCCATATCTTTGCAACCCCAAAATAAGTATGTCAAAACAACCGCTGATTAAACAAG
>JBFYPO010000051.1:0-9304 GCA_041303215.1 Asinibacterium sp.
AAAACCTTACCTGTAACTGTTTTGTTCTGCGCTTGTGCATTGAATGCAAGCAAGCCAAGAAACAGTCCTAAAAAAGAGGACTTTACAATTTTTGAAAAATTCATAATTGGCAGTTTATTGGTTTAATAAGCAGCTACAAAATACACAATTTTGATATGAATCAAATTTTTTGTTAAATAATTTTTAACTTTTAAAACCACTGGTTAACAAATGTTAGCTAATAGGATGTTCAAGGGCCTTCGAAAGGCCTTAAAATTCAATAATATATTGATTTTCCGTCGTTTGAACCATTTTTTAACTAACAACGGGTAGTACAAAAATTGAGTAAAAAATGCTTAAATTGCAAACGTTTGCGGTAAATTTTGTGTTAAATTTCCTTAAATTGAACTTTCTAAAGATTACTTGATATGACCAATACCACCCTGAAATTGCTAGCCCAACAATTGCAATTGAGTATCTCTACTGTATCAAGGGCTTTGAAGGACCATCCAGATATTTCAACCGCAACCAAAGAAAAAGTGCATGCATTAGCGAATAGCCTTGATTACGAGCCAAATGCATATGCCATTCAATTAAGAACACAGAGTAGTAAAATATTTGGTGTGATTGTTCCTGCAATTGCGAATTTATTCTATGATAGTTTTATAGCAGCTATTGAGGAGGAAAGTAGAAAGAATGGCTATGCATTAATGATTTTACAATCTAGCAACAATCCAGAGAATGAATTGAACAATTTAAAAATCTTCAGACAGAATAGAGTATCTGGCGTATTTGCCTGTCTATCTGCACACACACAGCATTTAGAAGTATATGAGAAAATGAGTGAAAGAGATATCCCTGTGGTGTTTTTTGACATTGTACCAAAGGAAAATAAATATACAAAAGTAAGAATGGCAGATGAGCGGTGCGCGATCATTGCTGCTGAAAATATAATTCAAAGAGGAAGCAAAAGAGTACTTGCATTATTTGGCGATCCAGCTTTATCTATTAGTCAAAAGCGTAAGCAAGCTTTTCAACAATTCATGGAAAAGTATGCACCAAAAACACATTGTACTTATGTACATACTAATAGTTCTGTTGAAGCAGAGGCTGCCTTCAATAAACATTATGAAAAAACACAAAGATTTGATACGGTGTTTGCTATGACAGATGAAATTTTAATTGGTGTGATGAAATCTATACAAGCGAACAATATTAAAGTGCCCAAAGAAATTGGCGTCATTAGTATTAGCAATGGTTTTATTCCAAGCTTGTACCACCCTAATATTAGTTATGTAGAAACCAGTGGTTATGAATTAGGTAAATTGGCTTTTGTGCAAATGCTAGCTAATATTAAAGGAGGGAAAACCTTATCAGAACTAACGGTAGATGCAAGATTTGTGGAAGGCGGTTCAATGTAAATATAATACATTAAAAAAGTGACCCATTCAGATGTTCAAAATTGATACTCAAAAATACAATGCCTTTCTTTTTGACTTAAACGGCACCATGGTTAACGACATGCCTTATCATGTGCTTGCTTGGCATAAAGTAATACTTGCTTTAGGAGGCAACCTAACCCTAGATCAAATGAAACATGAATGTTATGGCAAAGGAGAAGAAATGCTGGAACGTATCTTTCCTGGAAAATATGCATTAACTGAAAGAATATCGATTAGTGAAGCAAAAGAAGCAAAATATAGGGCCGAATTTTTGCCAGATTTAAAATGGATAGTAGGATTAGATCAATTCCTGCATCAAGCATTCCAACGACAAATAAAATTAAGTATAGGTTCTGCTGCGAATACTTTAAATATTGATTTTGTTGTAGACAACCTCGATTTGAGAAAATATTTTCACTCGATTGTCAGTGGAGATATGGTAAATAAAAGTAAGCCGCATCCTGAAACATTTTTAAATTGCGCCCATACATTACAAATAGCACCGACTCAATGTCTGGTATTTGAAGATACGCCGCAAGGGGTTGCATGTGCTGCTAATGCCAATATGGAAGTCGTTGTACTTACCACAACACATCCTAAAAGTGATTTTGAACATTTTTCAAATATTATCCACTTTGTGTCTAATTATGATGAACTGGAGTTAGTATAGAAGAACCGCATATGAAGTAAGGCACTTTGGTGCAATGAACTTACTTTCCGATACAAAATTTAGAAAAAATAAAATCCAACTGATCCTCATTCGTGATCTCTCCTGTAATGGTTCCCAAATAATGTAAAGCTTGACGTATGTCTAAGGCTAATAAATCCCCTGTAACATTTTGTATCAATCCTGTTTCAACATCATTCAAGGCTAACATTAATTTTTTTAAAGAGGCAACATGTCTCGCATTGGTTACAATCGTTCCCTCTTTATTCAATGCATCTCCTACTACTTTTTGATTCAATGCATTTTCGATCGCTACCATATTTTGCTTGTCCTTGGCAGAAATAAATACTACTTCTTTAAAGTCAGGGGATTGCTGCATGGATGTATTAGCGGCTAAATCAATTTTATTGCCGACTAAAATTAATTTCTCTTTTGCCACACTGATTTCTGTTTGCCAAGCCTGGATCTCTTCTATTGAATGCGTGCTTGCATCAAATAAAGCAATCACAATATCTGCTTCTTGAATTTTGGTCCTGCTTTTTTCGATACCCATTTGTTCAATAGCATCTGTTGTCTGCATTCTGATACCTGCTGTATCAATCAGCTTATATAAAACACCCTGTATATTTAAATATTCTTCTACTGTATCTCTTGTGGTGCCGGGGATGTCACTTACCAGCGCTCTGCTTTCATTCAACAGTGCATTTAACAAGGTAGATTTTCCTGCATTGGGTTTTCCGACAATGGCCACCTGCACCCCATTCTTAATCACATTCCCCAACTTGAAAGAATCGTATAATTCTTGAGTTTTCAATTGCAATTGCTGTACTAGATTTTCTAATTCTTTTTTATTTGCAAAAGCAACATCTTCTTGTGAAAAATCTAATTCTAATTCTATCAAGGCTGAAAATTTGATTAATTTTTCACGCATCAATTGTAAGTCACTAGAGAATCCACCTTTTAAATTATGCAAGGCTGTTTTTCTCGCCGCTTCTGTATTACTCGCAATTAAATCGGCCACCGCTTCAGCTTGTGTTAGATCCAATTTTGCATTTAAAAAAGCACGTTGCGTAAACTCCCCTGGCTTGGCCATACGTGCGCCTCTATCAATCATCAATTGCAAAATAGTATCCTGTATAAATGGTGAACCATGACAAGATATTTCAACCACTTCTTCTCCTGTATAAGATTTTGGGGCTCTATAGATGCTTGCCACTACTTCATCTAATACCAGTCCATTGTCGACCAGTTTCCCAAAATGTACTGTATGAGAAGCTTGTTTACTTAAGTCCTTTTTTTCAAAAACCGCGTTTACAATTTCAATTGCTGTTGGACCACTCAGTCTAATGACAGCAATAGCCCCCAAACCGGGTGCAGTGGCTAATGCGACAATCGTGTCATTCCAGGAACTTAATGTGCTTTGCATGGATGCAAAACTACACAAAAAAGGCTCCCAATTGGGAGCCTTTTTATATCAGATCTAATTGAATCTTAATCTTCAGAAACCATGAAAACAATTGCTTGTCTATGTCTGTAAATTACATTACGTCCATTTTGAACAGCTGGTTTCCATTTTGGACCTCTTTGAATTACACGAACTGCTTCTTCTTTAGTACCATAACCTGGGTCATTCTCTGCTCTTACTTCAGAGATCGCACCATCTTTTGCTACAATGAAAGAAACTGTTACTGCGTATTTACCAGTAGGTGCACCATTTTCAACAGGTAAATCTCTATTTAAGGTACGCTCTAGGTATCTTACCCATCCGCTTTGTCCACCAGGGAACTCTGCAGGGATTTGAACCACAGTGAATATCTTATCATAGTCATCGTCTACTTTTGGTGCTTCAACAGGACCAGTGCTTTGCTCTACAGGAGCAACCAATCCGTCGTCTTTAGTACCTTCTTGGTTGAATGAACCAATTTTAGTATCCTCTAACTTTTCAACTTCCTTGATTTCGTCTTCTTCCTTCACTTCCTCGTCTTTAACAATCTTTGGTGGAGTGAACTTAGTCACTTCAACCTTAGGAGGTTCTTGCTTTGGTGGTGGAGGTGGTGGAGGTGGTTCAGGCTTTTTTTCATCTTGATTTACATTCTCTAATGATAAATCAACAGCAATCACTTCAACTTTATCACTTTTAATTGTACTTGATAAAAAAGCACCCAAAGCTAAAGCTGCAGTAATACTGATCATCCCAATCAGACCATTTCTTAATCGCTTATTATACGTTTTACGTAGGTCATAAGCACCATAAGCTTTGTTCTTGCCTTCAAAGAGGATATCAAGAAAATCGGCAGTTAATATTTTGTTTATGTCCATATTTAATGCTTTTAATTACTTACCGAAGTTTGTGAACTAGCATCAGAGATTTTAACTAACTGAGATTCTCCGTCAGAAATATCTACTAATGCGTATTTTTTTACCACGTTAATTGCCATTTCATCCAAGATGTCAATTACATTTTTGTAATTGCATTCTGCGCCAGGTTTAATCACCACAACGAAGTCCTTATAAGGATTTTCAGTATCAGTAGATCTACTTCTAACGTCAGCTTTCTTTTTCAAGATGACATCACGGATAGAATTTTCGCCGTTAAAAGAGGCAGAAAGAAAATTAGAACCATCTGGTTTTAATTGACCTTCATAATAATAAATATGATTATCCGCCCCCATCAAGATAGTTAGAACACCAGACTCCTTTGCTTTATTTTGGTCTTCTGGAGTTACTTTGTCATCCGGCAAAAACAACTTTAACGCTGTTGGTTGGCTCATGGTTGTGGTAAAGATGAAGAAGGTAATCAATAAGAAACCTAAGTCCACCATTGGCGTTAAGTCAACGCGCGTTGATAACTTTTTTCCTTTCTTGACCCCTGGTCCTTTCTTATGGCCACCACCCGAGGTATCTAATTCTGCCATTGTAAGCGCTTTTAATTAGTTATTAATATTAATCTTCCTGTTTTTCACCCTTCATAGAACTCTTCCATAATTCAGAGCCTTCTGGAGCGTTTTCAGGATTGGTAACCATTTGAAATTTCAACAATTCATTTTTCTTGAAAGCAGCAATGACATTTTTAAACGCAGGATATTTTGCAACATTGTCCCCTTTTAATAAAAGGTCTAATTTTTCGCCAGCATATGCATCTTTCACTACTTGCATCCAATAAATCAATTCATTGTTGGTGCTATCCTTACATGGTATACCAGGTAATTGATCGCCTTTTCTGTTTTCTTCAGGAAGTGCTAAAAAAGAATTCAATCCACTTAATGGAGCACCAATAAAACCCGCTTTTTTGAAGGCGGCTACATTGATGCCTAAGTTACGTTGGCTATTCACCGTGTTCGCAACTAGTTCTTTCTTTTGTTCGTCATCCATGGTAAGGAAAACCTTACCATCCTTATCAATTGTAACTAAAACGAAATCCTTATTTGGAGCAACTTTAGAAGCCACCGAACTTGGTGTCTCCACTGCAATTGCTTCAGCAGGTTTAAATTTAGTTGTCAAGATGAAGAAAGACAATAAAAGGAAAGCCACATCACACATGGCAGTCATGTCGATGTTTGTACTTTTTCGAGGTAATTTGGCTCTACCCATTGTATAGTCTTTTTAATATTGTTAAGGCTAAGCCTTAATGATTGATTTATTTATAGTTCGCAGCGAAGCTTTGAGTCAAAGTAAAACCAGACTCATCGATTCCGTAAGTAATTCCATCAATATTAGTAGTAAAGATGTTATACATAATGATCGCTACAGCAGATGTACCGATACCTAATGCAGTATTGTACAATGCCTCAGAAATACCTTGAGATAATTCACGAGCTGCTTCACCACCACCTTCTTCACCTAATTTAGAGAAAGAACGAATCATACCTAATACCGTACCAAACAAACCTAATAAGGTTGCAACAGAGGCGATAGTAGATAAGAATACCAAGTTCTTTTCTAACATTGGTAATTCCAATGCAGTAGCTTCTTCGATTTCTTTTTGAATGTTTAAAACTTTTTGATCTGTATCTAATTCTGTATTTGCAATCATCTCCTTGTACTTAGTCAAGCCAGATTTCATCACATTACCTACAGAACCTTTTTGCTTATCACAAGCAGCCAAAGCTTTATCCACTTCTTTATTCGCTAAGTGAAATTGTACTTGACGGATGAATTCAGCAATATTGCCATTACCATTTGCTTTTTTGATAGTCAACATTCTCTCAATTGCGAAAGTTAATACAACTAAAAAGTTTGCAATCAAGATAGGCACAACGATACCACCCTCGTACATTTTTGTAAATGTACCTGTAGGTCCTTTGTGTGCAGGCCAGAAACCACCACTTGGATCTGGGTTGGTGAAATTACTTGCGTTACCTAGTACAAAACGCCAGATAACATAGCCTGCTACAATACAAGCGATTGGTGCTAAAGATGCAAGTAAATTGCCTCCTTTTTTTGGCGTAGCTGCATTCTTAGAAGCAACTGTTGGTTTAGTCTCAGCCATGATTCAATTGATTTTTGGTTTTAAATTAAATTTATAAAAAAGTGATTTAATCCTTATTCACTCAAGTTGTTTTAAGAACTAGTCTTACTACTTCAGTGACTAAGGGGTTACAAAATAAGTAAATTATTGAATGAAACAATATTCAGGACATTTTTTTTAAGTAAAAAAATTTTTAACTAAAAAGTGTTCCTTGAATAGAATATATTTAGGGGACGTTTTCAAAAAACAATAATTATTTAATATGAGAAAAATCCTAGCAATTACTAGTCTATGTGTCTTGATGACAGGCCTAGTAAACGCCCAAAGACCTGCACCTGTTAAAGACACCACTGGTACAGCTGCTGGAGCAAAAAAAGAGCTTCCGGCAAAAACAGGCCCAAAAGCCTTTAAAGAGTTCATCACCAAGAAGGCTGTGACCCAAAAAGGGGTCTTTACAGTACACTCCCAAGACGATAAATTCTATTTTGATATCCAAGATAGCTTATTGGGGAGAGAATTGATCGCCGTGACCCGCTATGCCAAAGTTGCTGGTGGCGCTAGAAAATACGGTGGAGAGCAAGTAAACGAACAAACGATCCAATTTGAAAAAGGGCCTAAAAACCGCATTTTCATGCGTGTTGTGAGTTTAATCAGTAGGGCTGATTCTACTCAAACTATTGCAAAAGCGGTTAAAAACTCTTATTTAGACCCAATAGTGGCTGCTTTTGAGATCAAAGCCTATGGCAAAGACTCTACTAGCTCTATTATTGATGTAACTGACTTTTTTAAAGGTGATAATCAAGCAGTAAGCCTAAGAAGCTTTGAAAAAAGAAGTTTTAACCTATCTGGACTTGCTTCGGACCGTTCTTATATTGAGAGCATTAAATCTTATCCTATCAATTTAGAAGTAAGAACTGTAAAAACCTACAATGCAAGCGCGCCAATGCCTGGTAGTCCAGCAGGGGGCAGTTTTATCCCAGCAGCTGCCAACGCAGGTGCAGTTACTTTTGAATTAAATACTTCTATCTTATTATTGCCAAAGACACCAATGGGCCGTCGTTTATTTGACCCAAGAGTGGGCTATTTTGCAGATAATTTTGTGGAGTATTCTGATGACCAACAAAAAGTAAAAAATCAAGTTTTTGCTGTGCGTTACCGTTTAGAGCCAAAGCCGCAGGACCTTGAAAAATACAAAAGAGGTGAATTGGTTGAGCCTATCAAACCAATTATTTATTATGTAGATCCAGCAACCCCTAAAAAGTGGGTGCCTTTCTTGATTGCAGGGGTGAATGACTGGAATGCCGCATTTGAAAAAGCAGGTTGGAAAAATGCCATTCAAGGTAAAGAGTGGCCAAATGATAGCACGATGAGCCTAGAAGATGCTCGTTTTTCTGTGATTCGTTATTTCGCTTCAGATATTGAAAACGCGTATGGCCCACAAGTACATGATCCACGCAGTGGCGAGATCTTAGAAAGCCATGTTGGTTGGTACCATAATGTAATGAGCTTGGTGCATGATTGGTACATGGTGCAAACAGCAGCAGTAGATCCATCTGCAAGAAAAATGCATTTTGATGACACCTTAATGGGTAACTTAATTCGTTTTGTATCTTCTCATGAAATTGGACATACATTAGGCTTAAGACATAATATGGGAAGCTCAAGCAAAACACCTGTAGAGAAGTTAAGAGATAAAACATGGGTGGAAGCCAACGGACATACTGCTTCTATTATGGACTATGCACGTTTTAACTATGTAGCACAACCAGAAGATAAAATCAGTCAGTCTGGATTATTCCCAAGAATTGGCGACTATGACAAATGGGCTATTCAGTGGGGTTATACCTACACTGGTGAAAACGATGCGCAAGCAGATCGTAAAATCAATAACAAATGGATTGTCGATAATTTAAGTAAGAACCCAAGAATTTGGTTTGGTGGCGAAGGAAGAAACGATGACCCAAGAGCACAAACAGAAGACTTAGGTGACAACGCTATGTTAGCAAGTGAATATGGTATTAAGAATTTGAAAAGAATCTTAGTAAACCTACCAGAGTGGACAAAAGAAGAAGGAGATAAATATGAAAACCTAAGCCAAATGTATGGCCAAGTGGTTGGACAATTTAGTAGATACATGGGCCATGTATTAAGAAATGTGGGCGGTATTCAAGAAACATATAAAAGTGTAGAAGAAAAGGGAGACGTATACACGCCAACGACTGTTGCTACACAAAAACAAGCAATGCAGTTTTTCCATACTCAATTATTTACGACTCCAAAATGGTTATTGGATGCAAGCATTTTAAACAAATTTGCTAATCCATCAAGCAATGAGCGTGTACAAACAATCCAAACAAGTATTTTAAAATCATTATTGGACAAAAACAGATTGTACCGTATCACTACAAGTCATACAAGATTTGGCGCAAATAGCTATGCATTGAATGAAATGATGGACGACTTAAGAAAAGGATTATTCAGCGATGTGAACAAAGGCGATATCTATCGTCGTAATTTACAAAAGACCTATGTAGGTCAGTTAGATGATTTAATCAATCCTCCTGCTAACACTGCTGCTTCCGCTGCAAGTGCAATGATGCGCTTAGGTGCACCAAGTGCAGATGTAGAAAATACAGATGTAGTTTCAGAAGCAAAAGCACAATTGAAGAAATTAACTGCTACATTACAAGCCGCTAAAGCAGGTGCAACTGATGCAAGTGCAGTAAATCATATCAATGACTTACAAGA
>JBFYPO010000052.1:0-57348 GCA_041303215.1 Asinibacterium sp.
AGACACAGAAATTAATATGATTAAACTTGGTTAGGAAGGAATATTGACCTACCTTTGCCCTCCAAACATCGCGAGGTAGAGCAGCGGTAGCTCGTCGGGCTCATAACCCGAAGGTCGGAGGTTCGATCCCTTCCCTCGCAACATCTAATCCCGCTCCCGATTTATCGAGAGCGGATTTTTTTTGTCGTAACTTTGTACCATTAAAGAAAAGGAATGAAAGTCGGTTTTGTAAACATATTTGGTAAACCTAACGCAGGAAAGAGCACTTTGCTAAACGCCATTATGGGCGAGAAGATGGCTATTGTCTCCTCTAAGGTCCAAACGACTAGACATAGAATCAAGGCTTTTTTGAACAAAGAGGACGAGTATCAAATCATATTCTCAGATACGCCAGGGATCATTGATCCTAAATATAAGCTACACGAGAAAATGATGGGGGCTGTCAAATCAGCATTGGAAGATGCAGATTTAGGACTATTAATGGTAGATGTAAGAGATGATTTTGAAGAAATAGACGCCATGTTCACTGCATTGAAGCTAAAAGTGCCTTGTATAGTTGTCATGAATAAGTCGGATTTAGCTGAAGGTGGTAGGGTAAAAGAAGCAAATGCATTCTTTAGTAAAAAGCCTTATTGTTCTAAAATAATTTCAATTAGTGCATTGAATAACAGTGACATAGACAGGTTATTGAAAGTTATTTTAGAATTAATTCCTGAGGGAGGGCATCCTTTCTTTGACCAGTCAGACTTGAGTGATTTACCTACTAAGTTCTTTGTGAGTGAAATCATCAGGGAGAAAATTTACCAGTTATTCGGGGAAGAAATCCCCTATCATACCGCAGTTTTGGTGAATTCATTTAAGGAACAACCTTTATTGGTTAAAATTCAAGCAGATATTGTGGTGAATAGAGAATCACAAAAGGCGATAATTATTGGGGAGAAGGGTAAGTTGATCAAGGAGATTGGCACATTGGCAAGAAAGGATATTGAGGCATTTATTGGCGCGAAGGTTTACTTAGAGTTGCTAGTAAAAGTGAAGCCTAAGTGGAGAGATAATGAGTTGAAGTTAAGAGAATTTGGATACCAGTAATATAGTAGATTAATTACATTAAGTTATTGATTTATAATATTTTAAGATAGTTTATTTGATTATTAAATTTAAGTTTTATGAGTTTTACAGTCGCTATAGTAGGAAGACCCAATGTGGGAAAGAGCACGCTGTTTAATCGCTTGTTAGAAGAGCGCAAGGCCATTGTGGATGACGTGAGTGGCGTAACAAGAGATCGTCAATATGGGGTGACAGAATGGAATGGTAAAAATTTCAACGTGATTGATACAGGGGGATTTGTACCTGATTCAAGTGATATGTTCGAGACAGAGATTAGAAAGCAAGTTAGGATCGCCATTGACGAAGCCAATTGTATCATTTTTATGGTGGATGCAGCGGTAGGTATGACCGATTTGGATTCAGCTATGGCGGATATGTTAAGAAGAACCACCAAGCCCGTTTTGGTCGTTGCCAATAAAGTAGACAATTCTACTCGCGCTTTAGATGCCACTGAGTTTTATAGCATGGGCTTTGAACATAATTATTTTATTAGTTCAATTTCTGGTAGTGGAACAGGGGAATTGCTAGATGCGGTGACCAGTTTTATTACAGAAGAACAACCTACAGACGAGGAATTGGCAGAAGCAGACAATGTGCCTAAGATTGCCATTATTGGACAACCCAACGTTGGTAAATCCTCTTTATTAAATGCCTTTATTGGTCAAGAAAGAACCATTGTGAGTGATATTGCTGGAACCACCAGAGATACCATCCATACCCATTACAATATGTTTCAAAAGGAATTTATCCTTATTGATACTGCTGGAATAAGAAGAAAGAACAAAGAAAAAGACGATTTAGAGTTTTATTCTGTGATTCGTGCAATCAAAGCCATGGATGAGGCAGATGTATGTTTGATGGTCATTGATGCTGTTAAAGGAATTACGGCGCAGGACTTGAGTATCTTTAGCCTTGCAGCTAAAAAAGGGAAGGGGATCGTGTTTTTAGTGAACAAATGGGATTTAGTTCCTAAAGAAACAAATACGGCGAGAGACTACGAAAAAAGGCTAAAAGACAAACTGGCACCTTTTACAGACGTGCCTATCTTATTTATCTCTGCCCTAGAAAAGACCCGTATTTTCAAAGCCATCGAAATGGCATTGGATGTATATGAGAACAAACATCGTAAAATCCCAACTTCTAAGTTGAATGATATTATGTTGAAGGCGATTGAGAAATACCAGGCACCAGTTGTAAGGGGGCATGTGATCAAGATCAAGTTTGTTCAGCAACTACCCACCCGTGTACCAAGCTTCGCCTTTTTTACCAATTTCCCAGATGACGTGAAGACGCCTTATAGGAATTACTTAGAAAATCAAGTAAGGGCCAACTTTAAGTTTACAGGGGTTCCAGTGCGTATCTACTTTAGAAAGAAGTAGTTATAAAGCTTAAAACTATGAATTTGATGCATAATTTTAAAAATAGACAAAATAATTAGTTGAAATTTGGTGAATTTATTGTTAAAACCTATCTTTGCCAACGTATTTTTTATACCAAACTTAAAACATTTCAAAATGAAAAAAGTATTCGCAATTTTCGCTATCGCTGCTTTAACTGCATGTGGTGGTGCTTCTACTGAAGCTACAACTGATTCTGCTGCTGCAACTGTTGATACAGCTGTAGTTGCTGTTGATTCTGCTGCTGTTGCAACTGATTCAACTGCTACAGATACTGCTGCTACTAAGTAGTTCTAGAAGTTTTTAAATAACTTCTTGCAAGAAGGTCCTTTCCGAAATCTCGGAAAGGATTTTTTTTTGTGTAAAGCCCAGGGTTTGACCTTGGTTTTTGCCATTTTTGGCACCAATATTGCCTATATATAGGAGTACAGATATAGCCTAGCTTTTTCGCTGGACCTATGTCATTTTGACTAGATTTAATAAAAACTAAGATTTTGGATAAACAATTTTTATTTAAGAACGAAGAAGACAACGAGTTCATTCCTTTATTCACCTTTAACGAGCAGGATATGGAAAATGAACCTGCCATTGTCATTGAAGATATGATTCCTATTTTACCTCTTAGGAATACCGTATTGTTTCCTGGGGTGGTCATTCCAATTACAGTAGGCAGGGATAAAAGTATCCAAGCGGTGAAAGCAGCTTATGCCAAAGATAAATTGGTGGGTGTACTATCACAGAAGGATGGCAATATCGAAGACCCCAATCCAGCAGACCTATGTGCAATTGGTACCGTGGCAAAGATCATTAAAATGATTAAGATGCAAGATGGGGGAACGACCATTATCATTCAAGGCAAAAAGCGCTTCGAGTTATTAGAGATGGTGGAAGAAGAACCCTTTTTTAAAGCAAAAGTAAAGTTGATAGAAGAGGTGCCTGTTCAAAAAGACGATAAACATTTTGAGGCTTTACTGTCTACAATAAAAGACTTAGCTGCACAGATCATTCAGTTGTCACCCAATTTTCCTTCCGAAGCAACGATGATTTTGAAGAATATTGAAAGTCCAATGTTCTTGATCAATTTTGTGGGCAGTAATTTAAATATTGAATTACAAGAAAAACAAGGGTTATTAGAAATCAATGGACTTGCAGAAAAGGCAGAAAAATTAGTTAGCTACTTGCAAAAAGAATTGCAGTTTGTAGAATTAAAAAATAAGGTAGCGAATAAGACAAGAACTGAAATTGATAAACAGCAAAGAGATTATTTTTTACAGCAGCAGTTAAAAAGTATCAAGGATGAATTAGGAGGGGACCCGAATGAGCGAGAGGTGGCTGAAATGAAAAAGAAGGCAGAGCATAAAAAATGGCCAGAAGCTGCTAAGAAATTATTTCAAAATGGGTTAGAGAAATTGGAGCGTATGCATCCAAGTACACCAGATTATTCTGTGGTGTACAATCACTTAGACTTATTGTTAGACCTTCCTTGGGATGAATATACTGATGATAATTATGATTTAAAACATGCTAAGAAAGTATTGGATGAAGATCATTATGGGATGGGTAAAATCAAGAATCGTATTTTAGAATACTTAGCTGTATTGAAATTGAAAGGGGATATGAAGAGTCCGATTCTTTGTTTCCTTGGCCCTCCAGGGATAGGTAAAACTTCTTTAGGTAGGTCTATTGCGCATGCCATTGGTAGAAAATATACCCGTGTGAGTTTAGGCGGGTTACATGATGAAAGTGAAATAAGAGGCCATCGTAAAACATATATTGGTGCAATGCCAGGAAGAATCATTCAAAGTATTCGTAAAGTAAAAACATCTAATCCAGTCATGATATTGGACGAGATTGATAAAATAGGCAAAGACCAAAGAGGAGATCCTTCTTCTGCATTATTGGAAGTACTGGATCCGGAACAAAACCATAGCTTCTATGATAACTATCTAGAATCAGAATATGATTTAAGTAAAACTTTATTTATTGCAACGGCGAATGATATTAGTCAAATTCAACCTGCTTTAAGAGATCGACTTGAAATTATCGACTTAAGTGGTTATGCGGTAGAAGAAAAAGTAGAAATCGCTAAACGACATTTATTACCAAAGCAAAAATCTTTACATGGCTTAGATAAATACAATTTCAAGATCCAAGACAATGTGTTGGAAAAAGTAATTGAAGATTATACAAGAGAGAGTGGGGTCCGTGAATTAGATCGTCAATTGGCTTCAATCATGCGCTATCAAGCAAAGCAAATTGCGTACAAGCAAAAGATTAAACCTACAGTGAGTAAACTTGACTTACTTAAAATATTAGGACAGCCAAGGTATAGTAATGAAATTTATAAAACAGTGAACATGCCAGGCGTGGCTGTTGGATTGGCATGGACTTATGTTGGAGGCGATATTTTATTTATTGAAACCTTGCTTTCCGAGGGCAAAGGCGAATTGAAATTAACAGGGAATCTTGGTAATGTCATGAAGGAAAGTGCAACCACTGCAATGACCTATCTACAAGCCAATGCAAAAAAGATAGGAGTGGATGCTGAATTATTCAAAACGAAGTCGGTCCATATGCACGTGCCAGAAGGGGCTGTACCAAAAGATGGCCCAAGTGCAGGTATTACTATATTGACTGCTTTGAGTTCTGCCTATACGGGCCGTAAAGTGAAGCCATTTTTAGCCATGACAGGAGAGATCACGTTAAGAGGTCAAGTGTTGCCAGTGGGAGGAATCAAAGAAAAGATTTTGGCCGCAAAAAGAGCAGGCATGAAAGAGATTATTCTATGTTGGCAAAACGAAAAAGATGTGAATGAAATAGACCAAGCGTTCATTAAAGGCTTGAAATTCTATTATGTAAAAAATATGCAGCAAGTATTAGATTTAGCACTTGTTTAATTGATTATTATGTCTTCAAACCCTAGCTTTGTTCTATGTCTTTTTATAGCCGTATACATAAGCTAGGGTTTTTTTTGACCATGACTCTTTTTATAGGGGGATTATTGGGCAATAAACCCATACTGGCGCAGACCACTGCTGGGAATGCGGCGTATCAATTTTTAAAGTTACCTTATACAGCAAAAGCCACCAGCTTAGGTGGAATGAATATTAGTGCAATTGGCAACGACCTAGGACTTGCTATGATGCAACCTGCATTACTTACACCCAACATGGATGGAGATTTACAAGTAAGTGTTAAGCCCTATTTTGCTGGAATACAGCAATATGACCTCAATGGAGCTAATCTTTTAAAATCCGATTGGGTGATTGGCTGGGGCGTTCATTTTATGGATTACGGAACCATCGATCAAACCGATGTATCTGGAAACAGTTTTGGTACAACCAGTCCAAATGAATATGCAGTCCAAGTAGGTATTTCTAAATCTTACCAAGAAAATTTTCATTTTGGAACACAAGTAAAATTCATTCAATCCAATTTTGGAGCCTATCAATCTAATGGACTTGCAATGGATGTAGGATTAAGGTACTTAGCGACCGATGGATTGTCACAATGGAGTATTCTATTGCAACATGTAGGTGCCCAAATAAAGCATGTACAAACAAAAGAAGAATTGCCTTTGAATTTAATTCTAGGGTGGTCTAAAAAATTAGCCAATGCGCCTTTGCAATTTTCAATCACAGCTGAAAGGCTTTCTGTTTGGAATGACAATTATTATGACCAAGATTTTTACAATCAAGAAGCGTATAAAAAACCAGGTTCCTTACAAAATGTTTTCAATCATTTGCTAGTAGGGACTCAATTGTATATTGGACAAAATTTCGAACTTGACTTAGGATATCATTTTGCACGAAGGTTTGAATTGAATATCCAAAATCAACCTAATAGTTTAAATGGGCTAAGTGCTGGTTTTGCATTTCCATATAAACGTATTCAATTTCAATATGGTACTGGTTTTTTTCAAAAAAATAGTTACCATCACTTTACCCTACAATATGCATTGAAACAAAAATAAAAGGCTGAACATTGTTCAGCCTTTTATTTTATACCTTACCTATCAAAAAACTAATTTATTGTTTTTTCTTGGGCATCACTGCTTTTGGTTTATTTGCCGGAGTGATGGCTTGTTTTGGTTCAGTAGGTTGCTTTTTAGGCGCGGCAGGTTTATTATTGGGCGCTGCTGAAGTAGCAGGGGCAATAGCTGCAGGTTCATTATTTGAAATTAAGTTGTAATCAGATTCAGCTTCGATGTCTTCTGTAGCTTGATCTGGCAGTGTTAAGTCAATGCTAGAATCTTTACCTACAAAATTGACATTGAAATCTGTACTTACATTATCAGGTCTTACAAAGCTTGCATTTCTATCTAAATTACATGCGGGGTCATTCGCTACTTTATTCATAAAATAAGCCCAGATCGGTAAAGAGCCATGCGCGCCTTGACCAAAATAATTATCAGTAAAACGGATGTAACGATCATCGGCACCTACCCAAGCGCCAGCCAAAATTTGTGGCGTATACCCCATAAACCATAAATCACTATTATCGTTGGTGGTACCGGTTTTACCTGCAACTGCTTGTGTGCCGATATCATAAGAATACATACTTCTTCCTGTACCTTTTGTCATCACGCCTTCCATCATACTTACCATGGAGTAGGCAGTCAATTCACTGATTACTTTTCTTCTTTGTGGAGAAAAGCTTTCTAATACATTACCATTTTTATCTTCGATTCGGTTGATAAAGAAAGGTTGAGCATTGTATCCTCCACCTGGGAACATGGTATAGGCTTGTACCATTTCAAATAAAGAAACCTCACATGCACCTAAAGCAATAGAAGGATAAGCAGGGATATCAGCTTGTATATTGGTCTTTTTTAAATAGTCAACCAATTCCTTGGCTGCTTCATTTCCATCGCCATTAATTTGCTTCATGATATAAGCGGTTGCACAGTTTCTAGATTCTGCTAAGGCCTGTGCCATAGGCATAGATTGTCCAGTGCAAGATTTGGGGGTATTAGGTACCATTCCATAACCTTCGAAATTTTGTTGTTGGTCCTGTACAATACTAAAAGGAGTGAAGCCCGCTTTTTCAATCGCTAAAGAATACAGTAAAGGTTTCATGGTAGAACCTACTTGTCTTCTTGTATTGATATTAACGTGGTCATACTTAAATGTTTTAAAATCAATACCGCCTACCCAAGCTTTCACTTCGCCAGTAAACGGATCCACCGCTAAGAAACCCGTTTGAAGCATTTGCTTATGGTATTTTAAAGAATCAAGTGGGGTCATGACAGTATCAATGAACCTGTTTTTATTCCATGCAAAAACACGCATAGGTAATACTTCATCAAATGTTTTTCTGATATCAGTTTCATCCACCTCCTCGCGTTTCATATTTCTCCAGCGATCTGTTTGTTTGATGGCTAATTCTAACTGGTTGTTAAAGTTTTTCCAAACAGAACCTGTTTTAATATTGTTTTGTTTATTAAACTCTTTTTGCAAGTAGGCCATATGTCTTGCAACAGCTTCCTCTGCATACAATTGCATACGAGGATTGATCGTGGTATAAATTTTAAGGCCGTCTCTGTTTATATTGTAAGGGTCGCCATTGTTCTTTTTATGTTCCTTACACCATTTTTTCATGTACTCATATAAATAACTTCTAAAATAAGGGCCTAGGCCATTATTTTCGTCGAGTTTCTTATAATTAGTTACTAATGGTAATGCTTTTAATTGAGTCGCTTGGTCATTGGTGATAAATTTTTCACTCGCCATTCTATTCAATACCAAGTTTCGTCTTTCCAAAGCTAATTTTGGATTTCTGTTAGGGTTATACTTGGTAGGTGCATTGATCATGCCTATTAATAAGGCAGCTTCCTCAATGGTCAAACGATCTGGTTCTTTTTGGAAAAATGACCTAGATGCATTGCTCACGCCAAATAAGTTTTCACTAAATGGCACCGTGTTTAAATACAAAGTGATAATTTCTTGCTTAGTGAAATTGCGTTCTAATTTGATGGCAATGATACTCTCTTTGATTTTCTGAATGACTCTTAAGAGTTTATTTTTTGTGCCCCAATTGTTCGTGAATAAATTTTTTGCTGTTTGCATGGTGATCGTAGAAGCACCCCCTTGACTCCCCAGAAAGGCGACTGCCCTTAATAAGCCTTCTCCATCAATACCATAGTGGTCGTAAAAACGTTTATCCTCTGTAGCAACCAATGCTTGTAATAAATAGGGACTAATGTCTCTATACTTGACGCTAATCCTGTCTTCTAAATAAAACTTGCCCATCGGCGTTCCATCCTGCGCATACACCTGACTTGCTAAGGAAGCTGTAGGGTTTTCAATATCATCTAAGTCGGGCATATCGCCAATCCAGCCGAAATTAAGTAGTAGGATAAACAGCAGAAAGACACTTGCCGCAATGAAGTAGTATTTCCAGAATAGTTTTACCCAATTCTTTGGCCCTTTTTTAATTTCTTTCGTTGTTGTTTTATTTTCTGAATTCACTTTTTACCCTTTAAGGTTTAAAATAATAATTTGACTTGTCACGTTTATATTGTTCAAGTTGTAATGGCTCATTGATCTGAATGATATTCGATTTCCCAATTAAAATTAGGTCGTATTGCTTTTTAGCAATAAATGAAATAATTTCTGTACTTAATCTAGGTTTTACTTTTTGTATATATTGAAGTCCTGATGCTGCATTTTCAAATGGACCTATCCATACAATATAACTTTGTTCACTAAACTGCACATTGGTCACAGCAAGGTTTAATTTTCTAAATTCTTCTGCATGGAGATCCTTCAATGCATTTTGGATTTCTTTCACAAAAGTAGGGGAGACATTGGTGGTTTGTAATGCAATATAATGTTGTTCTAAACTGTCATTGGTAAAAATAAGTTGACTAACAATCGAACTGTCTTTAGTTACGGAATCTATTGGAGCCTTAGGAGAAAGTTTTCCAAGATTGTCTTGATTTGTTGTAATAGGAACTTTGGCTATGACCGCTGTTGTAACAGTAGTTGCTGCTGCCTTATCTAAAGGTTTCGATTTTACTATTTTTAAAGCAGCCAGGTAGGCCTCGGTTGCTTTTCTGTTGTTAATCTCTGTGATAATATTCTTTGCTCTGGCTTTTATGGATTCGCTGCTGTTTCTTGAGACAATTTCATTTAATAAAACTAAAGCAATACTGTCTTTACGAAGTTGGGCATACATCTTGATGGTCAAAAATTGATAAGGAGTCTGCCATTTGGTGCCTTTAAATTGTTGTGCTAAAGAGTCCTTTTGCGCATTGAATTTTTCCCAGTCACCGATTTGCGCTGTAAAGTAAGCTTCTTTATAGGCCTCGGTTGTATTTTTATTGATGCGGTCTACATTTTCTTTTGCCTTCTTTTTATTGACATAAATACCATTCGGAAATTTGGCTGTAATATTTTCAATGATTGCTGCTGATTTTTCAGATTGGCCAATATGTAGGTAATGGCTTGCCAAGTCTAATAATGCATTTTCAGTTGCAACTGAGTCGATATTTTTTTGAATCAATGCTTGGTACCTAGGTAATGCCTTTTCAAAATCATTCAATTCATACAGGAAGGTCTTCGCGATGGCTAGCGTACTTTTATTCCAATTTTCTTTAGACTGATTTAAACCCGCTGCTGATTCAATTAATTGGATAGACAATTGTTCGGTACTGTCATTTTTTGCGTCGGATTGCTTTTTATTTTTACCAGCGACTTCCACTTTAGCGATCGTTACACTTTGAGCACTATCCAAACTGTTTTTTGGACTTATGTTCTTTGCTAATTGGATATTGGTCTTTCTTCTCCAGTTATCTACATTAGGACGATCTCCCCATTTTTGTTTGAATTGATTGATGCCAGCACTGATGGTGGGTGGATTGTCAAAGTAAAAGTCTGATTTTGATGTTTGATTGCCCATTCCCATGGAAGGCATAGGATTACTAAAATTAGTATTCGAATTAAATTGAGTGGATGCAACGATAGGAGAGATTTCGTTATTTTTTTGATCAGGGTCTAAGAGTAATGCTTTATTTTGAGCTGCCTTGGCATTGTTTCTTTTTTGCCATTGCAATGCTACTGTTTGTTGCTCTTTTTGCGGTAAAGCATAAATCAATTGTAAAGTATCCTCTTTTTTAATCAAGGCGTCTAAGCTTTCTATTTGTTCCATCCATTTTTTTCTTAACATAATTTGATCATAGTTGGGGTAACTCTTTAATAGGTTATTCAACTGATCGTAAGCAATTTTTGCTACCGTAAAATGATCTTCTTTATAATTCAGGGCACCTAGTTGTGCCAATGTTTTTTGTTTGAGTTTATTATTCTGTATATTTTTTTGAACAGACTTAACAAGCCATTGGTTTGCTTGTAAGGGAGCATTGTTTTTTAAGGCCAGTTGCGCCATTTCAAAATAAACGATATCAGCAAAGGGTTGATACTTGTCTTTTTTAAGCATTTTTTCCAAAGTAGAAGCTAGAGAGGTCCAAGACTTTTCGCCTCTATTTGCTTCAATACTTGTCATATAAATACTTGCATAAACTGCAATCATTGGATTCGAAGCGATGGCCCCCGCTTTTCTATACCATTGATAAGCAAGGTCTATTTTTTGTTCTTTTTCATAGAGTTGAGCAATCAAATAACTCCATCTAGCTTTAGTAAGTTGGTCTTGCGCATGCTCCAACCCTTTAGTAAGGTAATTGGCGGCACTATCATATATACCTGATTGATAATAGCCATAGGCCAATTGCTCGTATAAGAAAGGATACAGCCTTTTAGGGAAGACGAGGTCTGTCTTTAATAATTGTAATAAGCTAATACCTTCATTGAGTTCTCCTGCTTCAAAATAATTTCTTGCTTGCCAGATCATACTTTCATTCCTGACATTTTTATTTTCCCAAATGCGTCCTTCTTCTGCAGAAGCAATACTAAATTTTCCTGTTTTGTTTAAGTTACTTCCAATAGGCATATTAGCGCCTTCTTCTTTATCGAAAAAAGAGTAATTGATAAATTGTAAAATACTAGCTGCAGTGTCAAAATTCTTATGAAATAAATAAGATTTGGCTAACAATAAGTATGCGTCGTCTACATAATTACTTCTTAAATCATGCAATACAATATTGGCATTACATCTGTAGATGATTGAATCGATGGATTCCTTGGCGGTATTACTTAAGTCGTAATCATAAAATGGAAGTAATTCTGTAAAATCGTCTTCGTGTTGTGCTCTTGCTTTTTGAATAATTTCATTTAAAGATTCCTCCGCATGGAATAAATAGTTGAACTGAGAGACTGTATTTTGATAAGCACGTCGTCCAAGGGTATATTTTTTATTCAATAACCTTTCGTAGGGGAGTGGCTTATCTATTTCATTGATGCCGGTTTTTTCTAATAGATTGTTTGTTTTATTATTCAAACTATCTTTAACCGCATTGAGCTTTTTATTAAAAAAATTATTGATCTTTTTTTGATTACTATCTAAAAATTCATTGGCTTTTTTAATGAGCTTAGAATTATTAATATCGAGTATAGATTTTGTGGTATCCTGGGCATAAGTTGGACTGCTCCATAGGGAGAAAAGGCCTATTGCCAGAAGGCATAATAAGCTTTTATGCAGCGTGAAAATGGATGCTTTTTGCATAGGATTTTAAACGCCTTAAAAATACGGCATATTCTGTTTAAATAAAGCAAAGGTTGTACCTTTATACAGATTCAAGATTATGGCAAACTTAGATATTAACAATACTTTTAAGAGAAGGAGCAATAGCTACCGTTTAGTAGTGACCAATGAGGACACGTATGACGAAGTGATTGCTTTTAGGTTGTCCCGAAAATCGGTCTACTTTGGGGTGAGTGTTGCCTTTATGTTTTTAGTAGGTTTGACGATTGCGCTCATTGCGTTTACGCCTTTAAAATATTATATTCCAGGATATGGAACCAAGGAAAGCAGATCTGCTTTAGAGTTACTTAAAATTAGGACAGATTCTTTAGAGCAAGCTGTTCATTTTAAAGAGCAATATATCGAAGGGATTAAAAAGGTTTTATCTGAAGGTAATCCGCAGCAATTAGATACCATTCCTTTAGTACTTCCAGAGAGTTTACCATCACTCGATTAATGGCATCATTTTGAAAGAAAAAATACCTTCTACGATTCAATGGGCAAAATTTGCAGGACTTGCCAGTCAATGGGCAATTACGTTGACTGTAGTTATTTTTTCAGGCAATTATATAGACCAAAAAATAGCCAAAACAAACTCCGTTTTTATTTGGATTTTACCTTGTTTATTTATTGTTTATTCTTTGTTCAAAATTGTGCGCGATACCCAAATTAAATCAAATAAAAAATGAACTTATACTTTCAACAAGCATTTCGTCCAGTATTGGCCTTGTTTTTTGCTGTAGTAGCTTTGTGCTTAATACAACAAAAAATGGCCATTCAATTACCTGTGAATAGTATTTTTATTATCGTTGTTAACGGATTGTTGTTCATCATGGCGCTGTTTAATTTTAAACGAATTAGTCAAGTGGATGTAACCAATCCCAATGCTATGGTGCGTTCTGTGATGGTTGGGACAATGCTTAAATTTATTGTTTTTGGTGGTGCGGCACTTTGGTATGCTACGCAAAAAAAAGCAGCCATTGGAACCAATAATCTTTTTATAGCAATGGGACTTTACTTGGTTTATACATGGATAGAGATTGGATGGACGAAAAGTAAAAAAGACGCATAATTTAAACCCATTGGCAAAAGTAGAACATCCACTTCAAGCACTTCAAGTTTACCTACCAGAGGGGTCATTTGAGCCTGTGATTGCCTTGATTCATCAATATAAAGTGCACCTTACAGTCACTAGAGCTAGGAAATCTGTCTTGGGTGACTATAGACACCCATTTATGGGTGCGAACCATAAAATTTCTGTGAATGGGAACCTTAACAAATTTGAATTCCTAATCACCTTATTGCATGAGTTGGCGCATTTATTATGTTATGAAAACTACAAGAATAGAGTAGAAGCACATGGCGCTGAATGGAAAGGAATTTATAGCCAATTACTGACTCAATTCATACAATTGGGGATATTCCCGGAGGATATTCAAAAAGCATTGCGTAAAACACTTTTAAATCCAGCTGCTACCGCCAATGGAGAAACTGCTTTATTATTGGTGTTGCGTAATTACAACGAAGTGAAAAAAGAGGGACATGCTTTTGTAGCCCACCTGCCCGAAGGGACTTTGTTTGAGTCTTTAAAAGGGCGGATTTTTAGAAGAGGTAAGAAGCGCCGAATCCGTATTGAATGTGTAGAAGTAGCGACTGGGCATGTGTATTCATTTAGCGGACTCACAGAAGTGAAACTAATTAACGTATAATTGATCAATAGCGTTACATCACCAGCTAAAAAATTTGAACTGTAAAACAAAAAACCCAACAAAATCGTTGGGTTTTTAAAATCGTCAAACGGTTATATATCAGCTATTATTTTCTTTGAAAAAAGCTGATATATAGCTAAGCTACAGCCTGCTTCACTAAGTCTGCTGCTTCGCTTAATAAGATAGCAGATTGAACTTTCAACCCACTCTCGTCGATTAATTTCTTAGCTTCTACCGCATTCGTACCTTGTAAACGTACAATGATAGGAATGTCGATATTGCCTAATTTATTGAATGCTTCAATCACACCAGCAGCAACACGATCGCAACGAACGATACCGCCGAATATATTGATCAAAATAGCTTTTACATTAGGATCTTTCATAATGATTCTGAATCCTGCTTCTACTGTTTGTGCATTTGCAGAACCTCCTACGTCTAAGAAGTTAGCTGGCTCACCACCACTTAACTTAATCATATCCATTGTTGCCATGGCTAAACCAGCACCATTCACCATACAGCCTACGTTACCGTCTAATTTTACAAAGTTTAGATTGAATTCGCCTGCTTCTACTTCAGTTGGATCTTCTTCGGTCACATCTCTCATGGCTAATAAATCTGGATGACGCATTAAAGCGCTATCATCAATATTCATTTTACAATCTACCGCAATGATTTTATCATCTGCAGTTTTGAATAGAGGATTGATTTCTAACATGCCACAATCTAAACCAACATAAGCATTGTATAGGTTGGTAACAAACTTGACACAGTTTTTGAAAGCATCACCGCTTAAACCTAAGTTGAAAGCGATTTTTCTTGCTTGGAAACCTTGTAATCCACCACCTGGGTGTACCCACTCTTTATAAATTTTTTCTGGTGTATTGTGTGCTACTTCTTCAATATCCATACCGCCTTCTGTACTGTACATCACCACATTCATGCCTTTTGCACGATCTAATAAAATAGACAGGTATAATTCTTTAGTAGGTTGTGGACCTTCATAATACACATCTTGCGCTACTAAAATTTTGCTCACTAATTTACCCGCTGGGCCAGTTTGGATCGTCACTAAAGTGCCACCAAGGATATTTTTAGCAAAATTTTCAATGTCTTCTGCTGATTTACCAACAGCAACACCTCTTTGCTCAGAGCCATTAATTTTACCCTTACCACGTCCACCTGCGTGTATTTGAGCTTTAACAACAGCGAACTTATTATTCGTATCTGTTGCAATTTTTTGGTAAGCAGCTACAGCATCTTTCACGTTGTCAACAGCTACACCTTCTTGAACAGGAACATTGTACTTTTTTAGCAAATCTTTTGCTTGATATTCATGCAGGTTCATAGTTAGGAAATTTTGGCGAAGATAATAGATAATGTGCAGATTAGGAGGGGTAAATTAACCTAAAAATATATTTTGTTGTTTAAACATTGATTACTAATTTTGACTTTATTACAACCAAGACTCAACAAAACGCAATTTGTTCTGTTATAGGATTGGTAGTAATGATTCATAAAACCTAAACAAATAAAACATATGAAAAAATTCATTCTTTCTGCATGTGCAGTAGCGACAATCGGATTGTTCTCTTTTAACAACCCAACTTCAACGAAGCAAGTTGAAACTTTTACTGTAACAGCTCAAAAAAGTAAGGTAGATTTTACAGGTTCTAAAAAGAACGACTACCATACAGGCTATTTTCCAGTAAAGTCTGGTTCAGTGAAAGTAGATGGTGGCAAATTAGTAGGAGGTACATTTGTAGTAGATGTAGCTGGTATGAAAGTAACTGACGCGGCAGGGGATAGATTAGCGGGTCATTTATCTACAGCTGACTTCTTTGATGTAGCTAAATTTGGTGAAGCTACATTCAATATCACTGCTGTAAAATATACTACTGCTGATAAAGCAACTTTAACTGGCTCAGTGACTTTAAAAGGAATCACAAAAGAAATGAGTTTTGAAGCAATCATCAGAAGTGCAGATGAAAAAGGTTTCTTTGCTGAAGCATTTTTCCCAATGGACAGAACTTTATTTGGTATCAACTATGGTGTTGGCGCAATTGATACTCAAGTTCAATTAGCTGTGCACATTTATGCGTCTAAGTAAATAACTAATCAATAAAGAGGCTTGCTTCTTTATTTACGAAGCATACAAAAATTGCTTATAAAAAAAGAACCCCTAATATTTATTTAGGGGTTCTTTTTGCGTTAAGGCCATACTCGATTTTTGAAGCAACAACTTTTGGAAATCACCTAAATGTCATAACGTTCTTTCAGTATATGCAAATGGTGCAAGGCATGTCCAAAAAGGATAAAACCCAATGCATTCACCGTTACATCATGTCCATTACAATTGCCTTTTGTACTTAATTGTGCAGGGGTGAAAGAGGCAAACAATAAATTGGTGGATTGTCTCACAGTTCTCCATTCAATCAACATATCCTTCCAGTTACGATGACTAGCATCACCATTTGCGGCATAACTATTTTCATCGAAACCTGGTAAAGCGGTTTTATCCTGTCTAGCAATAGCTAGGGCACGATATGCAAATATTCTTTCTGTATCAATCACATGCTGAAACATTTGCTGAATAGTCCATTTGTCTGGACCATACGCATATTTAATTTTTTCCATTGGAATAGCATCCCAAGAATTGACCAATCGGTCATGGTATTGTTTGACTAGGATATCATAGTCTTTGCCACTTGTGTAATTGATATAAGTTTGAAAGAAGGGAGCGTACTCCGTGGTGCTAGGTCTTGACATTTGAATGGTTTATTTTTTATATTTATTTGCGTAATAAGTGGCTGCATTTTGAATACTCAATGCAGCGTTGATGATACCACCTTCAGCAGCCAGACTTGCTAATGTGTAGCTTTGGTCTTTTTGTGGAACGGCGAAAGTTTGATTTTGATCAGTAGGTTTCCAACAACTTTGCAATAAAATTGTTTTCACTTCGATTGCGGTAAGCTTAGGAAAATAGGCGCGAAGTAAACCAGCGATATGACTCAAGATCGGTGCTGACATACTGGTTCCATTTTGAAAACCATACCGTGGATTAGGAAGGCTTGAAAAGATTTTATAACCCGGGCTAAATAGGTCTACTACTTGATTCCCAAAATTACTAAAATCTGTTAATAGACTTTCTCCAATGAATGGGTCGCTACTTGCCCCAACAGTAATCATGTTGGCAGCTTTGTCTTTAAATAAAGTAGAGTAGGGACTTGGATAAACTTTTTTAAGGTTTAAATCATAAGACTCATTTCCGGCGGAGTGAATGATTAATACATCTTTTGAAAGGGCATACCTTATAGCACTGTCTACCCAGTCTTTTTCTGGAGAAAAGGATTTGCCAAAACTCATATTAATTACTCTAGCACCATTATTGACTGCATAACGAATGCCTAATGCCACATCTTTATCGTATTCGTCTCCATCTGGTACTACTCGGACCCCCATGATTCGAATAGGATGATTCAAGCTTACCGAACTGGTATCTGAAATGCCTATGGCTAAACCTGTAACATGTGTGCCATGTCTAGCATTGGGACCCATGATATCGTTATTGCCATAAAATTGATCTTTGAAATCTTCGTAGCGATCTTGAATGATTGTTTTCCTTAGGTCTTCTGGTTCGTTTTCTAACGCAAGAGAGGATTGTTCTTTACCAGCGATATACTCATTCAAATCATTTAAAATGGCGGCATAGGGCATGCTTTTATCTATTCCTAAGGTTTGTAAAGTTCTTAGATAAGAAATTTTAGTATCCGCTGCAAATTTGCCAATGGGCTGGAAAGGTTCCAATTGTTCAGCAGTAAAATTCGTGTCTTCAATTTCTTTGATTAATACAGCCCCCATTTTAAGGACTGCATTTTTTGCCATTTTAATAAAGGATAAATTGGCCGCGTCTTCTTCTGAAAATATCATTTCTGCGGCAGCTTGTTTCCAAGTCAAATACGTTTTTTTCTTTTCTTGGTTCCATTGACTGCTATCCAATGAAGCTTGATTGAATTCTTTTTTATAACGATGGTAAACCCTGGTTTTTTCGGCAGCCGCTTTGTTGATATTTACGCCATGCGTATTGCCTAAAAAATTCCAACCATATAGATCGTCTACATAACCATTTTTGTCATCATCGATACGATTGCCTGGAACCTCTTTTGGATTCTTCCAGAGATAGGGTTTGATCTGTGGATGGCTTGTGTCTATTCCGCCATCTAGCACCGCAATTACCGTTGGTGTTGGTTTTAATTTTAAAGCAGCTAATTTTTGATGTGCTTCTTTTAAGCTAACTCCATGTACACCGTCTTTTGCTAGATCCTTCCAATGCCAAAATTGAGTAGCCTGTCCCCATGCAAATAGGGAACAGGTATACATCAATAAAGTAAGGCCATATTTTAACATAGCTGGATTTAAAAATCAAATTTAATACCTTGTGCAAGTGGTAATTGAGTACTCCAGTTAATGGTATTGGTTTGTCTTCTCATATAAGCTTTCCATGCATCAGAACCACTTTCTCTACCTCCGCCAGTTTCTTTCTCACCACCAAAAGCGCCACCAATTTCTGCGCCACTTGTTCCAATATTTACATTGGCAATACCACAATCACTTCCCTTAGCAGATAAGAATAATTCTGATTCTCTCATATTTAAAGTCATGATGGCAGAAGATAAACCTTGTGGCACTCCATTTTGAATTTCAATCGCTTCTTCGATCGTTTTGTATTTTAATAAATATAAAATAGGTGCAAAAGTTTCATGTTGCACAATTTGATAATTAGGTTGTGCTTCAGCAATACATGGTTTCACATAACAGCCACTTTCATAACCAGCGCCTTCAAGTACGCCGCCTTCTACCACAAATTTGCCTCCTTCTTTTTTACAAGCTTCAATTGAATTCAAGTACATTTTTACGGCATCTTGATCAATCAATGGCCCCATGTGGTTATTGCTATCTAATGGATCTCCAATTTTAATTTGTTGGTAGGCTTTCACCAATTTTGCAACAAATTGATCGTAAATTTTTTCGTGAATAATT
This sequence comes from Asinibacterium sp., assembly GCA_041303215.1. GTDB lineage: Bacteria > Bacteroidota > Bacteroidia > Chitinophagales > Chitinophagaceae > Sediminibacterium. The sequence goes on from JBFYPO010000052.1 coordinate 18,890, forward strand.
AATCTTCTTGTACTTGTACATCTTTGTCCTGCCGTACCCACTGCTCCAAATACAGCACCAATCAAAGACATGTCTAAGTCAGCATGTTCTGTTATAATGATGGCATTGTTGCCTCCTAATTCCAAAATTGTTTTGCCTAAGCGACCTGCTACTTCTTTGTTTAATTCTTTCCCCATTCGAGTAGAACCTGTGGCAGAAATCAATGGGATTCTTGTATCCTTGCTCATCCATTCACCCACTTCACGACCACCTTGAATCAAGTTATTTACGCCTTCAGGTACCTCATTGTCTGCAAAAACTTTTTCTACAATTTTTTGAATAGCGTTTCCACATAAGGGTGTTTTTTCACTTGGCTTCCATACAGTCACATTTCCACAAACCCAAGCTAATGCAGCGTTCCAGCTCCAAACAGCCACTGGGAAGTTGAAGGCAGAAATAATACCTACAATACCCATTGGATGCCATTGTTCATACATTCTATGAGAAGGTCTTTCGCTATGCATCGTTAAACCATACAATTGCCTAGATAAGCCCACTGCAAAATCACAGATGTCAATCATTTCTTGTACTTCACCTAATCCTTCTTGTAAGCTTTTACCCATTTCATAACTCACCAATTGACCTAAGGCTGCTTTTTCTTTTCTCAAAGCTTCACCCAATTGTCTTACCACTTCACCTCTTTTTGGTGCAGGCCAATTACGCCAATTTGTAAAAGCCGTTTGTGCAGTTGCAATTAATTGTTCGTAGGCTGCTTTATCTGTGGTGGTAACAGCTCCTATCAACTGTTGATCGACAGGAGAGTAGGAAGAGATGACTGCTCCTTGACTTTTAATCCAAGCTGCACCAGTAGAAGTGCCTTCATTTTCTTTTTGAATCTGTAATTGTTGTAAAAATTGCATGGTTATTTTTTTATTTTTTCAATAATATTTGTGGTAGAAAATCCTTCTACAATAGGGTTAATAATTACTTTGCCTCCACTAGCAATGACTTCTTTTGCACCCACAATGGTGTCAATAGTATAGTCGCCACCTTTTACAATCACATCAGGCAGTAAGGCTTTGATTAAGTCCAATGGTGTATCTTCTTCAAAAACAACTACGCCGTCTACTAGCACCAAATTAGCTAATACAGTCGCTCTACTATGGGTGTTATTGATTGGACGAGTTGGGCCTTTTAATCTTTGAACGCTAGCATCACTGTTTACGCCAACTAATAAATAATCCGCTTCTTTTGCAGATTGTGCCAAGGAGAACAAGTGTCCTGGGTGTAATATGTCAAAACAGCCATTGGTAAAAGCAACAGTTTTGCCTTTGATTTTACAAGCTTGCATAAATGCTTTTGCTTGTTCAATCGTCATTATTTTTTCTTCGATATGATCTACGGCACGCATCTTATTTTGTTTGTTTATTGATGAGGGGTAACAAAACTAAACTAATACCACCCAATACAATCACGATTAAAAATTGTGAAAACCACTGTAAGGTACCATTCGCTAAGCCAAGGGTATAATCAACGCCATTTAACTCTAATACTTTAGCCATAAAATATGCGTATGCACCAATACCTCCTGGGGTAAGGATCATTCCAATACTTGCGTAGGCCAGACAACTAATGGCTGTAGCAAAACTACTTTCAGTCCCCGAGGTGGCATGCAGACCAACATAAGTAGCCAACAAGTATAAAAACCAAATACCAAAAGAGTAAAGGAAAAACAGGTTGTGTTGTTTTAATTTGGTTGCACTGATGACGCCTTCCCATATACCTGTAACAATTTGTTTGACCGATGTGATGATTGTAGGGAGTTTTTTTCTGAATATAAAAAACAATACCAATAGGATCAGTAGTAAACCCATCAAAATATAGAGGGTCCAATTTTGGTCTTGTGCAAGGGTGTCTTTTGAGGCAGTTTGATTTTTAAGTTGATTCCATCCCGCTTCAATGACATTAAACTGAAGTCCAAGGGCCAGTAAAAACACCACCCCTAAACTGATGACATCAAAGGCTCTTTCTGCTACTATGGTCCCTACTATTTTTTCGGCGGGTACTTTCTCATACTTGGCAAGTAAAGTGCACTTAAGTACTTCGCCCAGTCTAGGTACAGCAAGATTGGCTAGGTACCCAATTAAAACTGCTAAATAGGTATTTCCAATACTTGGTTTGTAGCCTAAGGGCTCCATGATCAAGCGCCACCTCAGTGCACGTAGTAAGTGTGAAAGCCCGAGTATTATAAAGACAGGGAATACAATCCAAAGTTTAGAATCCTTTAGTGCAAGGGTGAATTTAGTCCATTCTTCTGCTGGAATTTGATGTAAACTCCACCAAATCAAGGCTATACCTAATAGAAAAAAGAACCCGATTTTAAGCAACTTTCCCATTATGTACTGTTTCAGTTGCCCGCAATTTACAATCTAATCGTTAGATAATACGTGACTTTCGTCTTATTTATTGGCCATTTTTAGGGTTTTATAAAGTCCTTTAAAATCCGTACCTTTGCCAACTCGAAGAGGGTACTTAGTTAAACTTAAAAAGGAATGTCAGAAAAAAAACGCATCTTATACATTGCTACAGAAATGTCGCCTTATTTAGAGATGACAGAATTTGCGGAAGTGATCAATAAACTCGCAATAAAAAGCAATGACAGTGGATTAGAAGTACGTTGTATCATGCCAAGATTTGGTGTGATCAACGAAAGAAGACACCGTTTACATGAAGTGGTTCGTTTATCTGGAATCAATGTACAGGTTGATAGCGATGATTATCCTTTACAAATTAAAGTAGCTTCCTTACCCAATGCCCGACTACAGGTCTATTTTTTAGAGAACGAAGATTTTTTCAAGCGTAAGCATATTTTCCATGACGAAAATGAAACTTGGTTTGACGATAATGCTATGCGTACCATTTTCTTTTGTAGAGGTGCATTAGAGACGGTTAAAAAGTTCGGATGGCCTCCAGACATTATTCATTGTAGTGGTTGGATGTCAGGTTTAATTCCTGCTTATATTAAAACCGCATTCAAAAAGGAACCCGTATTCTCCAATGCAAAAGTGGTGTTTACGATCGGTCAAAATACATTTGAAGAGCAGTTTCCAAAAGACTTTATGACAAAGGCTTTGATCAATACCAATGTGAAAGAGAAAGAATTAGATGCTTTCAAAGAATTATCTAATTCTGCCATGTTCAGAGGTGGTGCTACGTATGCAGATGCGATCACTTTTGGTTCTGATATCATTGATAAAAAATTAGTATCAGAATTTGCAGCTGTAAAAGGTAAAAAAGTAGTGCCTTTTAATGGATGGGATTCTGATTTAACAGAGTATTTAGATTTATACAACGAACTTGCAGGCAAGTAAAGCAATTATATGGCATTTATAAACATTGTTAGAAGATTCACTTATATTACTATCTCGTCCACTTTACTTTTTGCTTGTACTAGAATTAGTACTTCAGAACTAGGATTAGATTTTCTAGGACAAGACGCAATCAATACAAAAGACACCATTTTAAATGTAGAGACAGAGACCGTGGTGATGGAAGATTCATTAAGAATTTATCCAACCGACGAGCATGTACTTGGTAATATCACCAATGATCCCATTTTTGGTACCACAGATGCTTCTTTGTTTTTGCAATTAAAGCCTGCTTTTTATCCATTTTATATTAAAGGAGCCGAAGATAGTATTGTGATTGACTCAGTTGTGTTGGTTTTAAGTTATCGTGGCTTGTATGGCGATTCAACTAAGCCGGTAAAAATTTATGTCAACAAAATTGACCCAACAACGCCTTTGGAAGTAGGTAAGTTTTATGCAAGTAATTATCCTAATGCCTACGGTATTAGAAAAGGCGCCTCCATTGGTAATCCCTATACATTTGATTTTGCAAGGGCTAAAGATTCTGTAAAAAGTAGGTTTGAAAACTCATCGAATCAAATTCGTATTAAATTAAATGAGTCCTTGGCAAAACAACTTCTATTAGATTTTGATTCTACCAACGCCTATAAAAACGATTCTACTTTCCGTACCGCATTTCCTGGATTTGCTTTGAGCACCAATGCTGGTGACAACCACAATGCCTTGATTAGATTATCCTTATTGGATTCAAACACAAAATTGGCGTTATACTATTCTACAAGTGACCTTGGAAGTGTGCTCAGAGATACTACTGTTTCTTATTTTAGATTCAATTATTATACCGCTCAAAATGCCAATTTCATTCAAAGAAATAGAGCAGCTGCTGAAATTGCGAAACATTTGAATGGCTTTGCAAATGACTCTTTGGTGTATGTGCAAACTAGTCCAGGAACCATGGTTAAGATTAAAGTACCTGGCTTAAAAACGTTTAAAAATAGGATCATTCACCGAGCTGAATTAATTGCTGAACAAGTACCAGATGACGCTCGTTTATCCACTACGGATGCCTTTATGACTGCCCCTAATTTTTTATTCTTGGGCACTTATGATTCGGCTACAAAGCAATTGAGGAATGTGCCAAACGATTATCAAGGCGCTGCGAATACACAGGGGATGGCACAGTTTGGTGGTCAAAAAATTACTAAATCTTTACATGGCTACAATAATGTGGCAACATACAATTTTAATGTAAGCAGGTATATCCAAGGCTTAATTGCAAGAACAGATTCATTGTTTGATTTTAGATTGTATGCGCCAGTAAACGATTCTATCAAATTTGTACAGCCTTATCCGTATAATAAAATTCAAACCACCGATTATCTATCTACAGTGTTGGGGAATCAACCTGCATCAGGTAGAGTAAGACTTGGAGGGGGATCCCATTCTAAGTTTAGGATGCGTTTACGTATTTATTACACCAACTTATAATCATTAGGATTTATTAATATATTTGCATTTTACAACAAACATCTAAATAAAAGAATATGCCTTATTTATTTACCTCTGAGAGTGTTTCTGAAGGACATCCAGACAAAGTAGCGGATCAGATTTCTGACGCTTTAATCGATAACTTTTTAGCATTTGATCCACAATCAAAAGTGGCATGTGAAACTTTAGTAACCACTGGTCAAGTGATCTTGGCTGGGGAGGTAAAATCTAAAGCCTATTTAGACGTTCAAACCATTGCACGTGATGTCATCAAGAAAATTGGTTATACTAAGAGTGAATATATGTTTGAAGCAGATAGCTGTGGTGTGTTAAGTGCGATCCACGAACAATCTGCTGATATCAACCAAGGGGTGGACAGAAAGAAAAAAGAAGAGCAAGGTGCGGGTGACCAAGGGATGATGTTTGGTTACGCTACCAACGAAACAGATGATTATATGCCATTGGCTTTGGACTTAGCGCACAAGATTTTAATTGAATTAGCTGCATTAAGAAGAGAAAACAAGGCGATTAAATATTTACGTCCTGATGCAAAATCTCAAGTAACCTTAGAGTACAACGACAAAAACGAACCAGTAAGAATTGACGCGATTGTAGTTTCAACTCAACATGATGATTTTGATAAGGAAGGTAAGATGTTGGAGAAAATTAAGAAAGACATTATTGAAATCTTAATCCCAAGAGTAAAGGCAAAATATAAAAAATACGCTAAGTTATTTAACAAGGATATTAAGTACCATATTAACCCAACAGGTAAGTTTGTAATTGGTGGACCACATGGTGACACTGGTTTAACAGGCCGTAAAATCATTGTAGACACTTACGGTGGTAAAGGTGCACACGGTGGCGGTGCCTTCTCTGGTAAAGATCCAAGTAAGGTAGACCGTTCTGCAGCTTATGCAACACGTCATATTGCTAAGAACTTAGTTGCTGCTGGTGTGGCGAGTGAAGTATTGGTGCAAGTTTCTTATGCGATTGGTGTGGCTAAGCCGACATCTATTAATGTAAATACTTACGGTACTGCTAAAGTAAAATTAACCGATGGTCAAATTGGTAAATTAGTGGAAAGCATTTTTGATATGCGCCCTTACTTTATCGAGCAAAGATTAAAATTAAGAACTCCAATGTATAGTGAGACAGCTGCCTATGGCCATATGGGTCGTAAGAACGAAACTGTAACTAAGACATTCACTACGCCAGAAGGTAAATCTAAGACCATGAAAGTGGAATTGTTTACTTGGGAAAAATTAGATTATGTAGCCAAGGTTAAAAAAGCCTTTGGTTTAAAATAATTCATAGATTGAATAAGAATCCCGTCTCGACATAAATTGGGACGGGATTTTTATTTTAATCCATAACTTTGATACATGCAGGAAAGAAACAATAGACCAGAACGAGGTGGAAGACCGGAAAGGAAATTTTCGGGGCCTAGAAGATTTAGCCCAAGACCTAGCTTTACGACGGAGCGAAAATTTATTATTGGTCGTCAGCCTTTAATTGAGTCTTTGGAGTCTGGTGCAAATATTGAAAAAATATTACTTCAAAAAAATGCGCAAGGGGAAGGTTTAGACGAGATTAAACAATTTGCTAAAACGCATACCATACCGGTACAATTTGTGCCGATAGAGAAGTTGAATGGAATGACCAAGGCCAATCATCAGGGGGTGTTGGCTTTTATCTCCAATGTAAAATATTTAGATTTACAAGAAGTGATTGATTTTGTAGTTGCAAAAGGGGAAACCCCATTGTTCATGATGTTAGATGGGGTGACAGATGTGCGTAATATTGGGGCTATTAGCCGAAGCATACATTGTTGTGGTGCACAAGCATTGATCATTCCTGATAAAGGAGTAGGTGCATTGAACGAAGAAGCTTTTAAAAGTAGTGCAGGTGCTTTAGAGCATATACATGTTGTACGTGTAAGTAGTTTATTAAAAGCAGTAGACGATTTGCACATGAATGGGATACAGGTGTTTACGAGTGAAATGCGCGCTGATAAAAATGTGCACGAGCTTGACCTGACGATTCCTAGTTGTATTATTATGGGGGATGAGGGAAGGGGTGTACAACCTTATTTGGCAAAAGCAGCGGATTATTTTTTCAAAATTCCCATGGCCACAAATTTTGATTCTTTCAATGTATCCGTAGCGGCAGGTATTATATTGTATGAATCGATGAAGCAAAGATTGTTTCCTGTTAAATAATAGGCAAGCATTATGAAATTCAAATTAACATTAGAAGCAAAGCCCTCCAAACATTCCATTGGGTATGGAGATAAGCTCATGTTAATTGGGTCTTGTTTTACCGAAAATATTGGTAGCAAGTTTACGGCACATTTATTTACAGTAAAGGAAAATCCTTATGGCATTCTGTTTAATCCAGTTAGTGTATCCAATACATTAACCGAAATAATGGAGGCTAAAAAATATACAATTGCCGATTTGTTTCAACTCAATGAATTATGGCATAGTTGGCAGCACCATAGTCGATTTTCTGCAGTGGATTCCTCCACTGCTTTGACTAAAATGAATGCCTCTATTCAGGAAGCACATGTTTTTTTAAAATCCGCCAATCGATTAGTGATTACTTTGGGTTCTGCTTGGCTATATCATTTGACACAGAAAGCCCCCTTAGGTCAGGGTCAGGTGGTTGCGAATAACCATAAAGCCCCTGCCGATTGGTTTTATAAAACATTGATGCAGCCTGGCAAACTTCTAGAAAATTTACAAAAATTGGTCGCGCAACTTCAAGCTTTTAATCCTGGATTACATATTACATTTACCATCAGTCCAGTGAGGCATTTGAGGGAAGGCCTAATCGAAAACAACCGAAGTAAAGCCGTCTTAATTCATGCCGTGCATGAATTAGTAGGATCCAATGAAAAGGTAGATTATTTTCCTGCTTATGAATATGTCATGGATGACTTAAGGGATTATCGATTTTATGCCGAAGATTTAGTGCATCCAAATTTTGCAGCATCTGGCTATGTCTGGGAAAAATTAGTAGAGACCTACATGCATGCCGATACACAAGCAGTTATGAAGCAAGTAGCCGAGCTTCAATTGGCTTTGCAGCATAAGCCCTTTTTTGAGGGGTCAATAGAGCATCAAAAATTCTTACATGCTTGTGTATATAAAACGACCGCTTTGATGGAAGCCCATCCTCAGTTGCCGTTGCAGCCTCATTTAGCATTTTTTAAAGCAGGGATAAGCAAATAATTACTACATTAGTGGTCTAAATTATTGCTATGCGCATTATCCCTTTTTTAGTATCAGCGACTGTAACAGCTGCTCTTGTATTTACCTTAAATGTTCAATTGAAATTAGGCGCAACTAAAGCGCCAAGATTGGGTTATTTCTTATCCCCTCAACATGGGTTTTGGAAAAATGCAGAGAAAATCAACACTAATTTTGATGCCACGATCCTTGCAAACGATTTAAAAGGAGAGGTGGATGTATACATGGATGATCGTTTAGTCCCACATATTTATGCAGACCATGATGAAGATGCCTATTATGTTCAAGGTTATTTACATGCGAAGTATAGATTATGGCAGATGGATTTTCAAACACGTGTGGCGGCAGGAAGGTTGAGTGAAATTGCAGGGGCAGATAAATTATCCATCGATCGATTTTTTAGAAGACTAGGAATGGTATATGGCGCAGAGCGAACAGAAGCGCATATCAACGAAACAAATCCAGTGATGAAAGCCACAGTGGAGGCTTATACAGCAGGGGTGAATGCTTATCTACAACAATTGGCTCCAGAAGATTTGCCATTTGAATATAAGTTAATGAATTTCGAACCAGAAAACTGGACACCGCAAAAGACCTATTTGTTCTTAATGTTTATGTCTTATGATTTAACCGGAAGATCAGCAAGTGCAGATCTTCAATTAACCAATACAAGAGATTATTTAGGCTATGATTTATTTGATCAATTGTATACAAATCAACAAGATTCATTAGATCCGATTATTCCCAAAGGAACGGTGTATGCGGATCCGAGTATCGTTCCTGTAAAACCTGTACAAGCAGATATTGCTTATTTGAAAAAAACAAATAATATAGATATTGCTAAAGTAGTAGAAACTCCAACAGCGCCGGATCCAAATAACGGTAGTAATAACTGGGCCGTTAGTGGTTCAATGACCAAGTCTGGTAGACCGATTGTTTGTAGTGACCCACATTTGGGTTTGAATCTACCTTCTTTATGGTATGAAGTTCAAATCACCACACCTACACATAGTACTTACGGAGCTAGTTTCCCTGGATCGCCCGCAGTGATCATTGGATTCAATGATAGTTTGGCTTGGGGGGTAACCAATGCTGGTAGAGACGTGTTAGATTATTATGAATTGAAATTTAAGGATACTACACAAAATGAATACTGGTATAATGGGGCGTGGAAAGCAGTCACAAAAAGAGTAGAAGTGATTAAAGTGAAAGACAGTGCAGATGTAGTAGAAAACATTGCAATGAGTCATTGGGGGCCAGTGATGTTTGATGCTTACTATCAAAATCCACAATCCAAGGGAAGAAATTTAGCAGTAAAGTGGACGGCACATAATCCTTCTACAGGGGTAGAGACTTTCTACCAATTAAACCGTGCTAAAAATATTGACGATTATTCTAAAGCAATTCAATTATGGACATGTCCTGGTCAAAACTTTGTAGTAGCTACTAAAACCGGAGACATTGCTATTAAGCAACAAGGAGATTTTGTAGCAAGATGGGATCGACAAGGAGACTTTGTAATGCCTGGAGAAGATAGTAGTTATGAATGGCAAGGCATCATTCCTTTTGAAGAGAATCCAATGATTAAAAATCCTGAGCGTGGTTTTGTGAGTAGCGCCAATCAAAAGTCAACGGATGCGAGTTACCCTTATTATTTAGGGACTGCAAGTTCATTTCCTTTGTATAGAGGTATAAGTGTGAATCAGCAGTTAGCTGGCATGACCCAAGTGACCGCAGAAGATATGCAGTCATTGCAAACTAACAATTACAACGTGTTTGCAGCACAGGCAAGACCAGCATTAATGAAATTTGTAGACCAAAGTTTATTGAGTAAGGATGCACAAAGAATGGTACAAACTATGGCATCTTGGAATTTGTACAATCATCCTACAGAAAAAGGGATTACCATCTTTAAATTAATTTGGGATAGTGTGGAGAGTGCCGTTTGGTCGGATGAATTAGCAGGGGCTGACATTCCATTAACAAAGCCAGAAGCATTTGTTTTATTAGACCAAATGTATAGAGATACAAACTTTAAAGTTGCAGACAATATCAATACTAAGGATAAAGTAGAAACATTGAAAGAACAAGTGATGGCAGGTATTGAGAAAGCAACCTTGCACTGTGTAGCATTAGAAAAAAACAATCAGTTGACTTGGGAAGCATTTAAAGCAACACGCGTTTTACATTTAACTAAAATTCCAGCATTAAGCCGTTTGAATTTACCTATAGGAGGAGGGGTGAATATCATCAATGCCACAGGGGAGAACCATGGTCCAAGTTGGAGGATGGTTGTACATCTTACAGATGAAATTGAGGCCTATGGTTTATATCCAGGAGGTCAAAGTGGTAATCCAGGCAGTCCTTATTATGACAGTTTTGTGGACTACTGGGCAGCGGGTAAATATTATAGGTTGTTGTTCTTGCCTAAAGAAAAATTGAAACAACATGAAAGAACAAAATGGCATATTCAATTTAAAAAAGCTGTAGCATAATTACCCTTTATACAATTAAAAAATAATCAAATGAAATTTATACTTTCAATCTTATTAGTTGCATTAGTCACTTTTGCAGTGGGTATTTATGGCAACCTTCCTTGGTGGAGTTTTGTGGTGACCAATTTAATCATCGCTATTGCACTGCCCATTAAACCGCTTCAATCTTTTTTTGCGGGTGCTTTAGGAGTGGGTGCTTTATGGGGAGGATTAGCATTTGGTATAGATCTTGCAAACAATCATATCCTATCTACTAAAGTGGCACAGATACTGCCTTTAGGAGGATCTTATATCGCCTTAATTATGGTTACTGCATTGGTAGGCGCTATATTAGGCGGCTTAGCCTCTTTAACAGGCGCTTTTGTTAGAAAGCCAGCGTAGGCATTTCATATTGCTTTATATACACAATAGCTGATTTTTATCAGCTATTGTGCGTTCATGAAAATCTATTTTTACAGTATCTTTGTATCCAATTTGCTTAATCTGTAATTGAGCTTAAATTAAATACTATGGCACAACTGCACAACCGTGTTTCCAACAAAGAGTTGAAACAAAAATTGTACGAAGAAGATTTTGATCGAACCACAATAAGTTTTTACCAGTACTTCCCAATTCCAGATCCTGTTAGTTTTAGAGATGAAATGTACCGAGCACTCAATGCGATGCAGGTCTTTGGACGTATTTATGTTGCTACAGAAGGTATCAATGCACAGATTAGTGTACCTACACATTTGTTTGAAGTATTTAAATCTTATTTATATTCTTTTAAACCTTTAAATGGTATTCGTTTAAATAAGGCAGTGAATGATAATGGCAAAAGTTTTTGGGTACTCAAAATTAAAGTCAGAGAAAAAGTAGTTGCAGATGGCATTGATGATCCGAGTTTCAGTATGGAGAACAAAGGGAAATATGTGAATGCACAACAGATGAATGAATTATTGGAATCGCCTGATACCATCGTCATTGATATGCGCAACCATTATGAATTTGAAGTGGGGCACTTTGACAATGCAATTGAAATTCCTTCTGATACTTTTAGAGACCAATTGCCAATGGCGGCAGAGATGATGCAACCACATAAAGATAAAAACATCATCATGTATTGTACGGGTGGAATTAGATGTGAGAAAGCAAGTGCGTATATGTTACATGAAGGTTTCAAAAATGTATTTCATCTAGAAGGGGGTGTCATTCATTATGCAAACAAAATAAAAGAAGCAGGCTTAGAAAGTAAATTCAAAGGAAAGAATTTTGTTTTTGATGATCGATTAGGAGAAAAAATTACGGAAGATGTGATAGCAAGTTGTCATCAATGTGGGAAGCCTGCTGATACCCATACCAATTGTAAGAATGACGCTTGCCATTTATTGTTTATCCAGTGTGAAGCTTGTGCAAAGGAATTTGACGGATGTTGCACCACTGCATGCAAGGAAGTGTATCATTTGCCATTAGAAGACCAAGAGGCATTGAGAAAAGGGGTCAAGAAAGGCATGCAGGTTTTTAATAAATCCAAACAAAGACTTAGGCCTAGATTAGGTATAGATATCGAAGTGAAATAAACGTAGTTATTGAATGTATCAAAAATCCCGACGATGGTCGGGATTTTCATTTATTGTATACCAAGTTGGTGTAAGGCAGAACTGATTAATTCAAAAGTTTCGGCTTCAGTTTTTGGTGCTGGTTTGAATGCTTCGCCAATAATTTGTTCGTACAATTCGATATATCTTTTTGAAATTGTTTCTATCCATGTATCAGACATGTCGGGAACTGTTTGTCCTTCCTTGCCCATAAAGTCATTTGCAATGAGCCATTCCCTAACAAATTCTTTACTCAACTGTTTTTGTTTTTCTTGTTTGGATTGTCTTTCTTCAAATCCATCTGCATAAAAATACCTAGAGGAATCGGGCGTATGAATTTCATCCATTAAATAAATGGTCTCCCCAATTTTGCCAAATTCATATTTGGTGTCTACTAAGATCAAACCTCTTTTTGCTGCAATTTCTTTGCCTCTTGCAAAAAGGGCTAGTGCATATTTTTCTAAAACCGCCCAATCTTCCGCCGAAGCTAACCCTTGTGCAATGATGGCTTCTTTTGATATATCCTCATCATGACCTTCGCTCGCTTTGGTAGAGGGGGTAATAATAGGAGTAGGAAAAAAGTCATTCTCTTGTAAGCCCTCAGGTAGGGTAACACCACAAAGACTTCTTTTGCCAGCTTGATAAGTACGCCATGCATGCCCCACTAAATTGCCTCTAACAACCATTTCAATCTTAAAGGGCGTACATTTTTTGCCAATGGCTACATTGGGCGCTGGGGTACTAATTAGCCAATTGGGGCAAATATCCTTGGTTGCTTCTAGCATATAGGCCGCAATTTGGTTCAAAACCTGCCCTTTAAAAGGGATAGGTTTAGGCAAAATGACATCAAATGCAGAAATTCGATCACTTGCTAACATCACAAGTAGTTCATTTTCAATGTAATATACGTCTCTTACCTTACCATGGTAGGTGTTCAACTGGCCTGGAAATGTCATAGGGTTCATGCTACGAAAATAAATACTTTAACAGTATTTTGATAATTTTTTCTGTTTTGCTAACAATTTGGTATTTTGCCATACAATTCAATTTAAAAACAATTAATTATGACAAGATTACTAACTCGTTTTGGTCTTTTTTGCGCAGTTGCTTTCACAGCAATTTCCGCAATGGCTCAAAATGCAGGAACAATCGGAGGTACTGTAAAAAATGCAACAAGCGGTGAAACCGTAGCTGCTGTATCGGTTACAGTCAAAGGTTCATCTGCTGGAACTTATACAGATGACAAAGGAACTTACAAATTAAACGTGTCTCAAAAGGCACCTTATACATTGGTTTTTAGTTCTGTAGGTTTTGAAAATCAAGAAGTAGTAGTGAACGCTGGTACTTCTAAAGTAGATGTTAGCTTAAAGCAAGCATATACTTTAGGTACAGAGGTGGTTGTTGCGGCTTCAAGAGTTGCGGAGCGTATTTTGGAGTCTCCTGTAACAATTGAAAGAATCAACAATACAACTATCAAGAATGCGCCAGTATCTAACTATTATGACTTATTGGGTACTTTGAAAGGGGTGGATGTAAACGCCGCTAGTTTAACTTTCAAGAGTATCAGTACAAGAGGTTTCAATGGTAGTGGTAACAACCGTCTAAATCAATTGATTGATGGTATGGATAACCAAGCGCCAGGTTTAAACTTCTCTGTAGGTAGTATCGTAGGTTTAACTGAGTTAGACGTAGATAATATTGAATTATTACCTGGTGCCTCTTCTGCATTGTATGGTGCGGGTGGTATGAATGGTACTGTTTTGATTAACAGTAAAAACCCATTCAAATACCAAGGTTTGAGCTTCCAAATTAAACAAGGTATCAACCACGTTGACAACAAGCAACGTGCTTTAGCGCCTTTCAAAGATTGGACAGTTCGTTATGCAAAGAAAATCGGAGATCGATTTGCCTATAAATTCAGTGTTCAATATACAGAAGCGGAAGACTGGAGAGCAAATAGCGCACAAAACTATTCTAGAACTACAGGTACTCAAAATGGTCAAACCATTCCTGGAACAAGAACTTCTGATCCTAACTATGATGGTGTAAACTTTTATGGTGATGAAACAACTAGTTCTTTAGCGGGCGTAGGCGCTGCTGTAAAAAGTGGTGTTTTGGCTTCATTAGTAGGTGCTTATGGTACTGCAATGGGTACAGCAACTTTTAACAGTTTATACAATGCTGCTGCTTTATATCCAACATTAGCTGCTTACCAAGCATTTTTGACAGGTGCTGGTGGTGCTGCTTTAGGTGCCAACGCAGCCTTCTTGTATGGTGATAAAAGAGGTTATTTCTCTGGTGTAAATGTGAGTAGAACAGGTTATGCAGAGCAAGATATCATTGACCCAACTGCTTTGAATGTGAAATTCCAAGGGTCTATGCATTATAAGATCAATGACAACGTAGAAGCTTCTATCGCTGCTTACCATGGCTTTGGTAATACAGTGTATACAGGTAGTGACCGTTATTCATTGAAAGATTTAAGAATGGGTCAGTACAAGGCGGAATTAAAGTCTAAAAACTGGTACTTAAGAGCTTATACCACATTAGAGAATTCTGGAGCATCATTCAACTCAACGATTGCTGCACGTTATTTCAACGAAGCATGGAAGCCAAGTACTACATGGTATCCTACTTATGCGGCTACTTATGCTACATTATTAAGTGCTGGTATGAATCAGACAGCTGCACATGCAGGAGCAAGAGCGAACGCGGATGCTGGAAGACCTACTGGTTTTATTGCTAATAATCCTTTATTCCAAAATTTAGTAAATACGCCAATTTCTCAAGGCGGTGCGATGTTCTTAGATCGTTCTTCTTTACGTGTATTTGAAGGTCAATACAACTTGACTGAAGCTTTTGGTTTAGACAAGTACAATGCTGACTTCTTAGTAGGTGCTAGCACTAGACAATACTTATTGAATTCTCAAGGTACTTTGTTTGCAGATACTGCAGCAAAGATCAAAGTGAACGAAACTGGTGCTTATGCACAATTGTCTAAGCGTTTCTTAGATGATTTATTCAAGTTCTCTATATCAGGACGTTACGATAAAAATGACAACTTTAAAGGTCGTTTTACACCAAGAGCTTCTTTGGTAGTTAAATTAGAAGAAGACCACAACTTACGTATTTCTTACCAAACTGCTTACCGTTTCCCAACCACTCAAAACCAATGGATCAATTTATTGATTGGTGGTGGTACAAGATTAATGGGTGGTTTACCTCAGTTGAGAGATTACTACAAATTCAACACCAATCCAGCGTATACTTTGGCGAGTGTGAATGCCTTTGGTGCTTCTGCATTAGCAGGTGCTCCAAATCCAGCCTTGTTAAAGGTGCAGGCTTTCCCAGAATTCAAGCCTGAGTCTATGAGTTCTTTTGAGGTAGGTTATAAGGGCTTAGTAGCTAAAAAGTTAATGATTGACTTTTATTACTACTTTGGTCAATATGAAAACTTTATCAGTGGTGTAACAGTGTTACAATCAAGAAATGCAGCAGCGCCTAGTCCATTAGATTTATTAGATGCGAATAAGCGTATTGGTTACAGTATTTCTACCAATGCAACACAAGAAGTTAAAACATCTGGATGGGGTCTTTCATTAGACTATATCTTGCCAGGTAACTTTACTGTAAACAGTAGCATTTATGGTGATAAAATTGGTGGTTTACAAGAAGGATTCATTTCTTACTTCAATACCCCTAAAATGAGAGCAAATGTGGGCTTAAGCAATAGTGGTTTTGCATTAAAGAACCGTTTAGGTTTTAGCGCAAACTACCGTTACCAAGATGGCTTTACTTACGAAGGTACATTTGGCGTAGGTGAAGTGTCTGCTTACAATACTTTAGATGCGGTTTTAACGTATAAATTACCTAAGATCAAGTCTTTGATCAAAGCAGGTGGTACCAATATTATGAACACTTATTATAACACAGCACATGGTAGTCCAATGATTGGTGGATTGTACTATGTAAGCTTTACATATAACGTGTTTTAAGGAACTCAGATGGGTTAGTTCTAGATCCCTTCCCGACTTTCGGGAGGGGATTTTTTTTGCCCAAAGAAGTTCATAATTACTTGATATACGCTATTTTTGCAATTCAAAATAAAACCGATTTTTCATGCGATCAATAGCCTTTAGAGAAGCCTTACGCGAAGCGATGAACGAAGAAATGAGAAGAGACGAGCGCGTATTTTTAATGGGAGAGGAAGTAGCAGAATACAATGGTGCATACAAAGTGAGTCAAGGTATGTTGGCTGAGTTTGGACCAAAAAGAGTCATTGATACACCTATTTCTGAATTAGGGTTCACCGCAGTTGCTGTTGGTGCAGCTCAAAATGGTTTAAGACCTATTGTAGAGTTTATGACATGGAACTTTGCTGTGTTGCCATTGGATCAGATTTTAAATACGGCGAGCAAAATGTTGGCAATGAGTGGTGGTCAAATTGGTTGCCCTATCGTAATGCGCGGTCCTAACGGAAGTGCAGGACAATTAGGAGCGCAACATTCAACTGCATTTGAAAGTTATTTGGCGAATATTCCAGGTATTAAAGTAGTGTCTCCTTCTAATGGATATGATGCGAAAGGTTTGTTGAAACAAGCAATTCGTTACGAAGAAGATCCAATTATGTTCTTGGAAAGTGAAGTCATGTATGGTGACAAATGTGAAGTGCCAGAAGAAGAATATTATATTCCATTAGGCAAAGCAGATGTAAAACGTCCAGGTAGAGATATCACGATCGTGTCTTATAATAAAATGATGAAAGTGGCTTTGGCGACTGCGGTGGAATTAGAAAAAGAAGGCATTAGTGCCGAAGTGATTGACTTAAGAACCATTCGTCCTTTGGATTGGATGACGGTACTAGAGAGTGTTAAAAAAACAAATCGTTTGGTGATCATAGAAGAACAATGGCCATTTGCATCTGTTTCTTCAGAATTGAGTTACCGTATTCAAAAAGAAGGTTTTGACTATTTAGATGCACCAATTAGAAGAATCACTAGTGCGGATGCTCCAATGCACTACGCGCCTAATTTGACTGCCTTAGCTATCCCAGATGTAACACGTTCGGTGAAATTAGTGAAAGAAGTATTACAGCAATACAAATAGCAAAATCCTTAAAAAGAACCATTTAAACGATGGTAGAACGGTTAATAAATCTTTTTATACAATATCCCTCATAAAGGGATATTTTTGTATTATCTAATTACATACATATGGGCATGCTTCTTTTTATACTTTATTGGTTAGGTTGGCATATTGGTATTTACACGATGTTAAGAAAAGCAGGTGTACCTGCTGGTAAAGCAATTATCCCCATTTACAATACTTGGGAATTGGTAAAGCTATGTGCCATTCCAAAATTTTGGTTCTGGATACAATTGATACCTATTGTAGGACAATTTGTGACCTTGTGGATCACGATCATTTTTGTAATGCATTTTAAACGTGTACAATTAGTACACCATATTTTGGCGGTACTTGTCCCTTTTATCTACTTACCTTACCTGGGATTAAATAAAAATGAAAAATGGCATGGAGGAGATGCTTTAGCGCATTACCACAAGCCTGCATCAAGAGAGTGGGTAGACGCAGCTGTTTTTGCAGTGGTTGCTGCTACTTTGATTCGAACCTTTTTATTTGAAGCTTTTGTAATTCCAACAGAGAGCATGGAGAAGACTTTGTTAGTGAATGATTTTTTATTTGTAGACAAAGTTACTTACGGTGCTAGAATCCCTCAAACGCCTTTGTCCTTCCCATTTGTCCATAATACTTTGCCAGGCGCACCCACCACGCCTTCTTATTCAAAGTGGATACAATTGGATTATAAAAGATTTCCAAAATTAAGAGCCATTGAAAGAAATGACGTGGTAGTCTTTAATTTTCCTGCAGGTGATACCATTATTAATTTACCTGAATTTGGTTCTAAGATTCCTTATTATGATGTATTAAGAAGTCCTCAATATAACAATGACCGTGCAAGGTTGCAAGCAGACTATCCAATTTTAGTACACCCGATGGATAAGACGGACAACTATATTAAAAGATGTGTGGGTATTCCAGGTGACCTCATTGAAATCAAAAAAAGTATTTTATGGGTGAATGGCGCACCAGCTTTGATGGCTCCATTTATGCAAACAGAATATATCGTTCAAACAGATGGAAGTCCATTGGCAGAGGATTTTGTTCAAGATAGCTTAGGTATTAATATCAATGAGGCAACTGCTGATTTTCAATTTGTAGAAGGACAACCAAATACTTTCAAATTAAATATCACAGCTAAAGCGGCGGCGAGTTTAAAAAGATTGTCCAATGTGAAGTCCGTAACTTTATTCGAAGATCAAAATGTAGGGTATACCTTCCCAAATGATATTGTTCATTTTCCATGGACAGCGGATAATTTTGGACCAATACGTATTCCTAAAAAAGGGGATCAAATTGTTTTAAATGACAGTACGATCGAATTGTATAGAAGGGTGATAGAAGGGTATGAAAAAAATCTTATTACTAATACCAATGGTCAATATTTTGTAAATGGCAAATCGGCAAAGACCTACACAATTCAACAAGATTACTACTGGATGATGGGGGACAATCGCCATCGTAGTCAGGATAGTCGTTATTGGGGTTTTGTGCCGGAGACGCATATTGTAGGACGTGCTGCGATGATTTGGTTTAGCTATAGTCAATCTATTCGTTGGAATAGGTTATTTAATTTGATAAAATAATTAGCATGCATAAGAAGTTTGAATTTGATTATGAGGAGTTTGATACTAAACAAGAGATGCAAGCGGCAGACCTTGAATTATTAAATGCGGCTTATACTGCAGTTGAAACCGCTTTCGCCCCTTATTCAAAATTTAAAGTGGGGGCTGCTGCTCGATTATCTAATGGACAAATTATCCTTGGTTCCAATCAAGAGAGTGCAAGTTATCCAGTGGGTATTTGTGCAGAAAGAACTTTATTGAATAGCATCGGAAGTCAACATCCAAAAGAAACTATTACCGCAATGGCGATCAGTTATATGCCGAATGGGGTTGCTTCAGATCATCCATTGTCTCCTTGTGGCATGTGTAGACAGTCTTTGCTGGATTATGAACTTAGGTATAAAGCGCCGATTAAGCTCATTTTAGCCGGTCAAACTGGAAAGATCATGATTATACCTTCTGCTGATTATATCCT
The DNA here is from genome assembly GCA_041303215.1 of Asinibacterium sp. GTDB lineage: Bacteria > Bacteroidota > Bacteroidia > Chitinophagales > Chitinophagaceae > Sediminibacterium. The sequence continues at coordinate 38,230 of JBFYPO010000052.1, forward strand.
TCCATTTGGCTTTACAGGATCTATTTTAGGTAAATAAGGTTTGGACACCCAATCCAATCCTGAATTCGTGCTGTAAAAGCCATTTTTTTCTGGGTAATCCCCAAGCATAGCCTGTTAAATTTTTATCTGAGCCTATAATCCTATGGCAAGGGACAATGATCGCAATTTTGTTTTTTCCATTGGCTGCTGCTGCTGCTCTTATGACTTTTGGATCGCCCAATTTTTTAGCAAGCGCTGCATAACTCAATGTTTTAGCATAGGGAACTTCGTATAGTTCCTTCCATACTTTTTGTTGAAAATCCGTTCCTTCTTGGTGAATGGGCACTGTAAATTGAGTTCTTGTGCCATTAAAGTATTCAATTAATTCGTCAATACATTGGTGGATAATAGAAGGACTTTCGGAAGTTGGTTCAATGTTAGCATTTGGAACATCTTCTATGAATTGCAGCGATAGGATACATTCTTGATTCGCAATGATTTTAATTCGACCAATAGGACTGGAATAAATATGTTCGAATTGCAATTGCATAAATTGGGTTAATGCTGTTTTTGATCCAATAAACTTGCTAACGCTATGAGGTCTTCTTGTTTGAATTGAAGCGTAGGGCTCTTAAAACATTTCGCAAATTCAAGGATCATCTTTTGAATCACTCTTTGGTTGGAAAGTCGTTTATAGTACAATGTCTTTGGCTCAATATTATGCCTTAGAAAATATTGGTCCATATCTTTTTGAGAGAAGGGATGCCCAGAAGTACCCTCTACATAAAACTGAATAAATTCTTGTGGATTTGGAACTATTTCATGCGGCTCCCAATCTGCGCTAAAATAAGCAAGAATACATTGCTTTGGAATATTGATCCATTCTGCATGTATTTCTAGTTGTTGACAAATTTCAGCATAAATCAATGCATTGGCAAAGGCATTGCCTGGCTTTGATTGCAAAGGGGAGGACACTAAAAAATCTTCAGGGTTTTCGTAATTCACTTCGACGCCTTTGATTTGGTAGTAGCTGAATAAAATATTTCGAATCACATTCGCTTGCTCAAGTGGTGTCAGGTAATTATTTAATTCTAACCAGATATTTCGTCGAATTTTTTCTAGTTGATGTCTTAATGGATCTAATGCTAATTCAGGGAATTGGTATTTTACTAAGATTAACGCACCTTCAAATAAAGAGGGAGAAGGGGTATTGCTCCAATCTATCAATTGTTGTTGAATATCTTTGAGACGAAGTTTGTAAATCATTCTTTCGATTCGCTCCAATGTAGACTCGTCTAAAGTATTTTCCCATAAATGTTCTAGATCAGGAATAATTGGGGTGCCATAATCTAGAAGTCTATCTGCAATAGTACTATATACTTCTTCATCGGGGTCATCGATCAAACTAAACAATGCTTTTATTTCTTCGTTCTTGGGCAACATGGCGTTTATAATAAGTGCTTTTTCTTGTTCAAATTGACGTAAAAAAAGTTAAACAAACGATTTTAGTTATTCATGTGCTGTGGATATATATTTGAATGCCACTGTATAATAAATGGCATAAACTTACGTTAAGCTAATTTTAGCAATATTTAGGCAATATCTAATCAATTAAAGGCGTACTTTGCATATACTAAATTCTATATTAGTTTATGCAAACACAAACTACTTCGATTCCTAAATTTCCAGTGGTCAATAAATCTTTACACGCTGAATTAAAGAAAAGGGTCAATCAATATTTAGAAGAACATACCATTAGAGGTACAGGGAATTATAAATTATTTACAAAGGCAGCAATTTTAGTAAGCTTGTTTTTTGTTACTTATATTCATCTTGTATTTTTTACACCACCAACGGCAATCGCCATTGTGGAGTGTTTGTTTTTTGGAGGCTTAATTGCAGCCATTGGTTTTAATATCATGCATGATGGAAGCCATGGTAGCTTTAGTAGATACGCTTGGTTAAATAAATTAGCCTCTTCTTCTATTAGTATCCTTGGGGCAAGTCGTTTTATGTGGAGTATGAAACACGTGACCATTCACCATACGTATACCAATGTAGACGGAGTGGATGACGATATTGAAGTGGGTGTCTTTATGCGTATGGCGCCTACTCAAAAACATTATGTCTTACACCGTTTTCAACATATTTATTTTAGTATCTTGTACATGTTGTTGTACGTGTTCTGGATTTTCTTTACAGACTACAATAAATATTTTAAAGGCAAGATTGGCAATATACCATTGAAGAAAATGACCTTTGCGGATCATTTTGAATTCTGGATTGTTAAAATCTACCATGCGGCTATTTTTGTGGTGATTCCAATTGTACTATTGGGCTGGCAAGCATGGATGGTTGGATTTATTGTGAGCACCTTCTTTGCTGGATTTGTATTGAGTATTGTTTTTCAATTAGCACATACAGTAGAACACACTGAATTCCCAGTAGCAATTCAGCCAGAAAACAGATTGCCAGATGAGTTTGCTGCACACCAAATTCAAACTACAGCTAATTTTGCTACAAAGAGTAAAATTGTAAGCTGGTTAGTGGGTGGATTGAACTTTCAAATTGAGCATCATTTATTTCCAAAAATTTCGCATGTGCATTACCCAGCAATCAGTAAGATTGTGAAGGAAGCATGTGCAGAGTTTCAATTGAATTATATTGAATATCCCACTGTATTAAGTGCTGTTAAAGCACATGTACAATTCCTTAAATCAATGAGTAAGCCTAGTCCTACAATGGCGTAATCTTTACTTACAATCCACTTAATTAGAATTTGAAAGTGGCACATAAAAAAAGATCACATCTTTGATGTGATCTTTTTTTATATAAATCATTAGAGTAGAATTATTATAGCGTTTATATTCTTTTAAACGCTACAATAATTATTAAGAAGCCTTTTTCTTTCTCGCAGTCTTACGAGGTGGATTCTTTTTCAATTCTTCTATGATCTCTTTTACTTCCTCAATAGTCAATACTTCTACCTTTTCTTGTTGCTCTTTAGTCAACTTGAAATTTCGTAAGCCTTGCTTAATATAGGGTCCATAGGGACCTCTTAATAATTGGATTTTTTCCTTTTCGAATATTTTAATTGTTCTTTCGTCTTTTGCTTTACGCTTTTCTGCAATCATAGGAGCTAATTCCTCCAAGGTAACAGTATAGGGGTCCATTTCCTTATTCAAAGAGTAAAATTTCTTGCTATGTGCGGCATAAGGGCCAAAGCGACCAATATTTACAGTTACTTCTTCTTCTTCAAATAAACCCAGTGTTCTAGGTAGTTTGAATAATTCCATCGCTTCTTCAAATTGGATGGTTTCAATACTTTGTGAGGCTTTCAATTTTGCGAATCTTGGCTTCTCTTCCTCGTCTTGGTGGCCGATTTGTACCATTGGACCGTATCTTCCCATACGTGCAATCACTTTCTTGCCACTTACAGGATCAAATCCCAATTCTCTTTCTCCTTTTGCGCGTTCTGCATTCTCCAAGGTATGTTCGATGGTTTCGTGGAAGGGGTTATAAAATTCCTCCAACATTTTACTCCATTTTAATTTACCTAAAGCTATTTCATCAAACTCGCCTTCAATTTTAGCGGTGAAGCCAAAGTCCATGACTTTAGGGAAGTTTAACTTTAAAAAGTCAGTTACGACTAAACCTAAATCGGTAGGAGAGAGTTTGTTCTTTTCTGCTCCAGTGATTTCAGAAGCAGTTTCTGTCTTTATTTCATCTTTTGGACTCAGAGAAAGGATCTGGTAAATTCTTTTCACGCCTTCTTTTTCTCTTTTCTCTACATAATTACGCTTCATGATGGTCGTAATCGTTGGGGCATAAGTAGAAGGTCTTCCAATGCCTAATTCTTCTAATTTTTTAACTAAACTTGCTTCTGTGTACCTTGAAGCTGGACGGCTAAATCTTTCTAAGCCTGTCATACTTAAGAAATCAAGTATTTGTCCTTTTGTTAATGGGGGCAATAATGCTTCTCCCTCTGCTGCATCATCTTCTTCTACTTCATCATCGTCTTTACCTTCTAAATATACTTTTAAGAAACCATCAAACTTCATCACTTCACCACTCGCAGTTAATGTTTCTTTATTAGTTGATATTTCAATTTTTGCAGTTGTTTTTTCAAATTGCGCATCACTCATTTGAGAGGCAATCGTACGCTTCCAAATTAATTCATACAATCGATTGGTGTCTGCATCATCCACCTTCGACTCATTCATATAAGAAGGTCTGATCGCTTCGTGCGCTTCCTGCGCATTCTCGTTTTTATTTTTAAATTTCCTTGGTTGATAATACTTATCACCAAAGCTAGAATTGATCTCTGATTTAATAGCATCCATTGCCGTTTCACTCAAGCTAATGCTGTCAGTTCTCATGTAAGTGATCTTACCACTTTCATATAATTTTTGCGCTAACAACATCGTCTTGCTTACACTGTACCCTAATTTTCTAGAGGCTTCTTGTTGTAAGGTAGAAGTAGTGAAAGGAGCTGATGGCGTACGTTTCCCGTCTTTTACGGTAATATCTTTAACAGTATATTTTGCACCTTTACATTCGTTTAAAAATTTTTCGGCGGCACCAGCAGTGGTTAATTTCTGAGGACCATCTGCCTTGAACTTTACTTTCTTCTTGTTTATATCTAAGGCAGAAAATAAAGCACTTACTTTAAAAACACTCTCTGGTATAAATTGATTGATCTCTCTTTCTCTTTCAGCAATTAAACGTACTGCAACACTTTGTACACGTCCTGCACTCAAGCTTTTTTGCATCCCAATTTTACGCCATAAAACAGGGCTTAACTCAAAACCAACAATTCGGTCTAATATTCTTCTTGCTTGTTGAGCGTCCACTAAATCCATATTGATTAAACGTGGATTTTCCACCGCTTTTTTAATGGCTGGTGCAGTGATTTCATGGAAAACAATACGCTTGGTTTTTTTAGGATCTAATCCTAAAACCTCTGCCAAATGCCAACTGATACTTTCTCCTTCACGGTCCTCATCCGATGCTAACCAGACTTCTTTAGCCTTTTTTGTCATGGATTTTAGTTCCTTCACCACCTTCTCTTTCTCACTAGGTACCATGTACCTTGGTGCGAATTTGTTTTTCATATCAATACCCATATCATTCTTCTCCAAATCTCTGATATGGCCATAACAGCTTCTTACTTCAAATTCCTCACCTAATATCTTCTCTATCGTCTTCGCTTTTGCAGGCGACTCCACAATTAATAAGTTCTTTGACATAGCTCAAACCGCTCCTTCGGGTTATTTAAATATTGAAAATCAACTATTTATACGCTAAGATAAGGCAAATTCAAGTGCTTTCGTCCGACTTATCCTTGGTGCAATATTATAGCTTTCGGCTAAAAAATAAAAATGATCTACTTGGTAGGGGTTAAAAAGGCCATTATTTGGTCCATCACTTCGGCTGTTTTGTAGACTTTATTATGTCCTAATCCATTGGTAATCAGAAATTCAATATTCAAAGGGGCATTTTTTTGAAAATCTGTCAAATCTAGGTAGGGACATACTAAATCGTTTTCGTCATGTACCCATAGTAAGGGGCCAGTATAGTTTGCTAAAGCACGGTCTGCAGCAAAATGCTCAATGGTATGATGGGTCCTACTAGTCACTTCATCCATAAAGGCGTTTCTAGTGACCTGATTAAAGTGCATCATTGTAAAGAAATTGGCAAATGTAGTGGTGGTTTTGGTCGCTGGTGCAATTAAAACGAATTTTCTATGACTGGGTTGATCTATTTCCTCCGCAATCATGGCTAAAGTCAGTGCACCTAAGGAATGTCCAATAAAATGATCTACAGGGCCAGCTTGTTGCATAATCTGTTGGATGGCTTCTTGATAGACCACTACATTAATATGTTTGCCTTGGCTTTGTCCGTGTCCAGGTGCATCGTAAGCGAGTACACGGTAGCCCATTTTTAATAATGGACCAATATAATGTTCAAATTTATAAGCAAAACTCGCATAGCCATGGGCAATTAAAACGGTTTGACCATTCGGCTGTGTAGGAATCCATTCAAAACCATGTATTGTAGTTTGATCCTTTAATTGAACCTTGCTTGCCTGCGCATGGTTGAAAATAGCAGGTGCTTTCCTTTTCTTATATTTAGGATAGGGGGTGCAAAAAAGGTCAAAAGCCATTCTTCCAGCTGTCGCTGGCGCCAGCTTACTCAAGGTCTTGAACTTTGTCCTTAAATATTGTAAGTAGATACGCTCAGAAAAGCCAACGGTAGCCATAATGTTGCAATTTGAGCGCAAAGATAGCCCACCCAAAGTCCACTTGTTTATTTTTTTTGTATTTCGACAAATAAAAGCCGCGTCCCTCTTTACCCATTGCTGCTTTAAAGCTATTTTTGCAAAAAATAGCAACGAGCGTATATGTATTCATTAAAAATCAATTTCGAGCAAAAAGGGTTAGACCCAGTTACTTTAGAAAACATTGCCCCTGATCAAAGTTTATTAGAGGTGATTTTAGATGCAGGTATAGAATTGCACCACAATTGTGGCGCAGTATGTGCATGTAGTACTTGTCATTTATATGTAAAAAAGGGAATGGAGCATTTGGCAGAATTATCTGACAAAGAAGAAGATTTTATTGACAGAGCTGTGAGTCCAAGAATTGAATCAAGACTTGGATGTCAATGTGAATTGTTGGCAGGTACCGGAGAGATTGAAGTGGTATTGCCGGATCAAACACAATTCTTAGGAGAATAATTTTATAAAAAGATATAGCATAATATATGAATCAATTTGAACCACCCATTCATTGGAATGACCACGAAGACATTGCTCAAAAATTATATGAAAAATTTGGGGATGATTTCACAGAATCTAAAATCTACAGAGTTCGTTTTACCGATTTATTAGAGTGGGTATTAACCTTGCCTCATTTTGAAGGGAAGAAAGAAGAATCAAACGAAGGTCATTTAGAGATGATCCAAAGTGCTTGGGTATATGAATGGCGTGATAACCAAAAAAAATAATTCCATTGCTGACAGCTTTAGAAAAAATTAAATGTTTTGTTTTTGATGTGGATGGTGTATTGACCAATGGCACACTTATCGTGATGCCTAATGGGTTGATGGTAAGATCTATGAACATTAAAGACGGTTATGCTATTCAATTGGCGATCAAAAAAGGGTATAAGGTTTGGATTATTTCTGGAGGGCACTCTGAAGAAGTACAAGACAGATTAGAAAAGCTGGGGGTAGAAGAAGTGCATATGAAAGTGAAGGATAAGAAGGTATTATTGGAACAATTGTCAATGACCGAAAATGTACCTTTAGAAGAAATGTTGTATATGGGAGACGACATGCCTGATTACGAAGCCATGCAAATTGTTGGTATTGCAGCTTGTCCAGCAGATGCTTGTTATGACATAAAAAATATTGCCTCTTATAAAGCGCTTGCAAAAGGGGGCGAAGGTTGTGCAAGAGAAGTGATAGAGAAAGTACTTAAATTAAATGGCCATTGGGACTTGGTGGACCATGTACAAGCTAAATAGTACCCTGTGAAAATTTTGATTCATTTTTTTAGATTAGTAAGATGGCCCAATTTGGTTTTTATTTTACTAGCAGAATCCTTATTTCATTTTTGTATTTATAAGCCATTGTATCCAACCCTTGATCCATCTGTAGATATTTCGTTTTATTTTATAGTGGCAACTAGTATTTGTATTGCAGCAGCAGGATATATTATCAATGATTATTTTGATGTGAATATAGATCAAGTGAACAAGCCCAAGAGTGTGGTGGTTGGAGCCCATATCAGTAGACGTTGGGTTATTTTTTGGCATTTGGTATTAAGCATGGCAGGTGTATACCTTTCATTAATTGTTTTTCCTTTTCGACAATTCGCTCATATTCATTTTTCTAATTTAGCTACGATTTTAATTTTATGGTTTTACTCCACTAATTTTAAAAGAGATTTTTTAATTGGGAATGTAGTAATTGCTGTATTGACTGCTTGGACGATAGGAGTAGTTTATTTTTCTAAATTCACGCTTTTACAATTGGTTCACCCAACCAATATGTCACCTATTGACCTTAAGTTTTTTAAATTAATGTTACTTTATAGCAGTTTTGCTTTTATTTTAACCCTTGTGAGAGAAGTCTTAAAGGATATGGAAGATATGGGAGGAGATGAAAAATTTGGTTGCAAAACGATGCCCATTGCTTGGGGTTTACAAACTACTAAAGTATATGCGGCAGTATGGTTAATGGTGCTGATTTTAATGTTAACTATTATTCAATTGTATGCGATTCCTTTAGGATGGTGGATTCCTATTGTTTATGCGGTGTTGACCATTATAGCCCCATTGGTATATGTTTTGTTTCATTTAAAACAGGCTTATACGAGTCAGGATTTTAAAAGATTAAGTAATTTAATTAAGCTTGCCATGTTGATGGGGATTTTATCCATGGGCTTCTTCTATTTTGTGCTCTAAATTTTCCTTTATGAATGCATTTATTTTAGCCTCTCAGTCGCCAAGAAGAAAGCAGCTATTGGCATGGGCAGATCTTTCCTTTGAAGTCATTGTCTCCGAGGCGGATGAGACTTATCCAGAGGAGATGGGAGTGGAAGAAGTGCCAGTGCATATTGCAAAGCATAAAGCATTAGCGGTTCAAGAAAAAATAGCAAAGGAATTGACAGCACATCAAGGTAAATGGATCATTGCCGCTGACACCATTGTGGTATTAGACAATGAAATTATTGGTAAGCCAGTGGACAGGGAAGATGCAATTAAAATATTAACTAAACTTTCAGGCAAAAAACATCGTGTGATCACAGGGGTGTGTTTAATCAAGGATCAGGAAAGCCAATCTTTTAGTGAAACAACCATGGTGCATTTTCATACTTTGACACTTGAACAGATAACTTATTATATAGACCAATACCAGCCTTATGACAAAGCTGGCGCTTATGGAATTCAAGACTGGATAGGCGTCGTTGGTATCCAGGGGATTGAAGGAGACTTTTATAATGTGATGGGCTTGCCTGTTAGTAAACTATTAAGTTACCTTCCTACAACCAAGTAAAGCTAATATCCAATTCCATATCTGGGTGTAAGCTGCGTTCCACAGGACAAGTTCTTCCCACTCTTTCTAAGATTTCTTTTGTTTTCGCATCCAAGTTCAATGCGGGCATCGTTACCGCAATAACGATCTTGCCAATTCTTCTTGGGTCACTTAACATCACTTTTGTTACCTCTACTTTAGCGCCATCTAATTGGATATCCATTGTTTCGGCTTTGATGCCCATGGTGGTAATTAAACAAGCGCCAAGTCCTGTTGCAATTAAATCGGTAGGAGAAAAACGAGCACCTTGACCTTTATTATCCGATGGCGCATCTGTTTCAAAACTTGAACCGCTTTGTAAATGTAAGCAGGTGGTTCTTAAATTGGAGTCATAGGTTACGGTAGCTGTCATATCCTTCTATTTTAATGATTTGTGATTTTGGTAAATTTACAACGAAAGGCTTGATTTAAGCACAAGTCATGTATTTTTGCATTCGATAACCGAAAAGCATGCAAGAATTACCTATCGTACCAGCAGAACAACATACCAAAAAGCCCAATTGGCTCAGGGTCAAATTACCTATTGGGGAAAGCTATAAACATGTAAGAGGGTTGGTGGATAAACATAAATTACACACGATCTGTGAAAGTGGTAATTGTCCTAATATGGGCGAATGTTGGGGCGAAGGGACAGCTACTTTTATGATCCTTGGAAATATCTGTACTAGGAGTTGCCAGTTTTGTGCAGTAGCAACAGGAAGACCTAAACCAGTAGAATGGGATGAGCCACAGCGTGTTGCCGAAGCCATTTATTTAATGAAAGTAAAACATGCGGTATTGACGAGTGTGGACAGAGATGAATTACCAGATGGTGGGTCCATTATTTGGGCGAATACCATTAAGGCGATTAAAGCATTGACACCAGAAACAACCTTAGAAACTTTGATTCCAGATTTTAGAGGGATCAAAGATCAAATAGAAAGAATCATTGAAGCAGCTCCAGAAGTGGTAAGTCACAATATGGAGACAGTGGAACGCAATACAAAGCGTGTTCGTGTACAAGCAAAATACAGAAGAAGTTTAGAAGTGTTAGAGACATTAAAGAAAGGAGGCATGCGTACGAAGACAGGGATCATGCTAGGAATTGGGGAAGAAAAAGAAGAAGTGATACAAACGATGAAAGACTTAATTGGCGTAGGATGTGATGTCATCACCATTGGCCAATACCTACAACCAACTAAAAAACATTTACCTGTTCAAAGATTCGTTCACCCAGATGAATTCGCGGAGTTAAGAGCGATTGGCTATGAGCTTGGATTTGATTATGTAGAGAGTGGCCCATTAGTAAGGTCTTCTTACCACTCTGAGAAGCATGTGATACAAGGCTGGGGCAGAAATAAATGGATGGAAGAACAAGCATTATTAAAACAGTTATAAATAAAAAGAGACGCTTTTAGCGTCTCTTTTTATTTGTGTCCAGATAATTTTATTCCCACATAAGAGCGGAAGCGCCAAGAATGGCGGCGTCCGATTCTTTTAAATGACTGATCAATATCTTTACTTTATTTTGGAAAATCTCAATTAGATTGGCTTCCATATGTTCCCTAGTTGGTTTTAAAATCATATCTCCTGCCTTGGTTAAGCCTCCAAATAAAATGATAGCTTCTGGGCTGGAGAACATGATAAAATTAGCCAATGACATCCCCAATATTTTTCCAGTAAATTCAAAAACTTCAATTGCCACTTCATCTCCTTTAACAGCTGCTTCAAAAACATCTTTTGAACTAATACTATTCAAATCCAATGCCCTTAAAGCACTTGGTCGGTCTGATTGATTTAAAATTTCTCTCGCAGATTCTGCCACACCTGTAGCAGATGCATAGCTTTCCAAAGAACCTTTTTTTCCAGTGCCCTGATGCAATCTGCCATCAGGGATAATAACGGTATGTCCAAGTTCGCCGGCAAACCCATCGTGCCCATAAATCAATTGACCGTTGGCTACTATACCACTACCCACCCCAGTGCCTAAAGTGATCATGATAAAATCTTTCATTCCTTTTGCAGCCCCGTACATCATTTCACCCACTGCAGCTGCATTCGCATCATTGGTTAATTTAACTGGGACCTTAAATTTATCTTGTACCATTTTTGCAAATGGGATAATGCCTTTCCATGGAAGGTTAGGGGCATATTCAATTGTTCCAGTATAGATATTGCCATTCGGTGCGCCAATGCCTATACCTTTGATTCGTCCAAAGCCGCCCACTTTTTCGATCATCTCTGATAAGTGTTCATGCAATTCGTCTATGAATGTGTGCACCTGAAGGTGTTTTTTGGTAGACATCTCACTAGAAAATAAAACATTTCCATCTTTGTCAACGATGCCAAATTTTGTTCCTGTTCCGCCGATGTCGACGCCTACAACATATGATTCCATAAATAGTTTCTTTTAAAATTAGTGACCTCCACTTGTTTCAGCTTCTTCGTAATTGATCCCTTGTTTTTTCAATATGCCTTTTACTGCAATGGCGAAAAAGACTAAATATGCAAAACAGATAGCAGGCACCCAGAAAGAGTTATGGATACCATAACCAGGCTGATCTAAATGAGATGATTGTAAGTAGTCTGCTATTTTCCCTTGAATAGGAGGGATAATGCCACCGCCTAAAATCATCATGATTAAAAAAGCAGAACCTTGTGGAGTGTACTTTCCTAAACCTGCAACGGATAAGGAGAAAATAGATGGCCACATAATTGAACAAGCCAATCCACCTGTTAAAAATGCATAAGTAGCTACCGTGCCTTTAGTGAAAATACCTAATACCATTGCAATTACACCCACTAAACTAAAGATCAATAAAGTTTTAGCAGGTTTGTTTTGACTCAAGTAAAATGCAATGATTTGGATAAACACACAAATGATATACCAATACAAAGGACTCATGTCGTATTGTGCAACACTATTTAAACCAATCACGATGCCAAAGGCAATGATCGGTACAATGAAGGTTAAGTATTGTTGTGTTTTCTTTTTAAAATCAAAAGCACTGATGGCACCAGCCCAACGTCCAATCATCATACTGCCCCAATACATAGAAACATAAGGTGCAATTTCAGAAGAAGAGATACTACCAAAATCTGCTTGTCTTAATAATTCTCCTAGGTTGGAGCCTATTGCTACTTCTACGCCAACATAAACGAATATGGCCAACATGCCCAATACCAATTGAGGATATTTCATAGCACCCCAACCTTTTTCATTTTTTTGTGCAGTAAAATTAGCAGCCAATAAACCCACAACAACGGTCGCTAATGCACCTAATAGCCATTTCATTCTATAGGTTTCTAATGCATGACGTCCATCATCTGTTAGTGTTGTTGGGTCAATTTTATAGCTATCAAAAATAGGCACAAATAAAGCGATTAGAACGCCCGTCATAATCACCAATAAAGACAATGCTTTTCCAGCTGGTTCCATAGGTTCGTCAGAAATGCCTGCAGGCACTTTTTTAGAAAAATGGAATAAAGCTGCAGCTGCTATGAATAAGCCACCTACAGCAGAATATAAAATGATGACTTTATCTAGACTTAATTGTTTGATTTGTTCATCCGTAATGGCAGCAGCAGATCCAAATAAAGCCAATGCTACCACAATTGGGCCAATAGATGTACCAAATGAGTTGATACCGCCGCCTAAACTCACTCTACTTGTTCCAGTGGAAGGGTCACCTAAGGCAATTGCGAAAGGCTGTGCAGCAGTTTGTTGCAATGAAAAACCAAGCGCTACAATGAACAAGCCTACTAACATCCCTGTAAAAGTGTTTGCATTCACGGCAACAATCATGGCAGCTGCACCAATTGCAGAAAACAACAAACCATATACAATGCTTTTTTTATAACCCCATTTTCCTACTAAGTCCTTGCCCCCTAAAGCACCATAAGCAAAAAGGCCAAGTGCTCCAATATAGTAAGCTAGATAGAATGCAAAATCAATTAACTGACTTTGAAACTGATCTAGTTCAAAATAGTTTTTACAAAAAGGAATAAAGACACTGTTTCCAGCTGCAATAAATCCCCAGAAAAAGAAAACCACAATAAGAGTGGTTAGCGCACCAGTATTGGTTGGCTGTTTGGTTTGGCTCATAGCGTTCGTTAGTTTATTCGTTGAATCGATCCCCCAAAATACTCATTTTTTTTAATCCTTGACCACAAAAAATGAATTATTGTTAATAGTATTTAGTAAATTGAAAGCAAAATGATTCCTGAATGCGAATAGTACATATTAGTGCAGAATGTTACCCCATGGCGAAGGCTGGAGGCCTTGGTGATGTGGTTGGCGCTTTGCCTAAATATCAACATAAAATCGGTCAGGAAGCGATAGTGGTGATGCCCATGTACAAAACTCCTTTTTTAGAAAAATCAAATTGGGAAGTTGTACATCAAGGCAATGCTTATTTAGGAAACTGGTTCTTCAACTATACAGTGATTAAAGAACAGTCCGACCAGTTAGGCTATGGATTGTATTTAGTGGATATACACGGTTTATTAGACCGACCCAAAATATATGGGTATGCAGATGACGCAGACCGTTTCATTGGATTTCAAATTGCGACGATAGATTGGTTAAAAAGTTGGCATGAAGCACCTGACCTGGTGCATTGTCATGATCATCAAGCGGGGCTCGTTCCATTCATGATGAAGTACTGCTATGATTACCAACAATTAGCAGGTGTTAAAACCATTTTGACCATACACAATGCACAATACCATGGTGCCATGGGTTGGGAAAAATCCACGTTGATCCCCAAATGGGATACCTGGAAAAGAGGATTGCTAGAATGGGATGGTTGTATTAATCCATTGGCTACTGCCATTAAATGTGCAGACAAAGTGACCACCGTGAGCCCCACTTATATGCAACAATTAAAATATCAATCTAACGGATTGGAAGCTTTATTTGAATATGAACAAGGCAAATGTGTAGGCATCTTAAATGGTATTGACAATGAGGTTTGGAATCCTGATACGGATCCCTATGTGCCGCATCATTATAATCTGCAAACTTTTTCAACAGAGAAACAAAAAAACAAAATGGTCTTGTGCGAACGATATCATTTAGATGTCAATAAACCGTTGATCGTTTTTATAGGCAGGCTAGTGCATGAAAAAGCAGCTGATGTGTTACCAGGGGCAATACAATATGCATTGGATAAAACCAATGGGGGAGCCAATTTCTTAATGATTGGGGCAGGTGAAACTCCTGTCGAGTCTGCTTTAAATTATTTAGTGCAATTGTATCCAGGGGTGTATAATACGTTTATTGGATACGACGAAAAAGTAGGTCACGAAGCTTATGCAGGGGCTGATTTTTTGTTGATGCCAAGTAGAGTTGAGCCATGTGGTTTAAATCAAATGTATGCATTAAGGTATGGTACCATTCCCATGGTGAGAGATACGGGTGGCTTACATGATACCGTAATAGATATGGGAGACGAAGGTGGGTTCGGTATTCGATTCATACATGCAAATGAAACAGATATCGTTCACTCAATCGAGCGTGCCATTTCGGTGTATCAAGATAAAGCCTTTATGCATAAAATGATTCAACATGCGATGTCTATAGACCATAGTTGGGAATCGGTTGTGCATGCTTATCAAAATGTGTATGAGTCCATTTTTTAATTATAAATTGTAGGATATGTCTAATTATGCGAAAGAAACAGTCTCCATTATTTTAGGTGGAGGTGCGGGATCCAGGTTGTCTCCTTTGACGGCTAGGCGATCAAAGCCTGCAGTGCCCATTGCTGGGAAATATCGTTTGGTAGACATTCCAATTAGCAATTGTATCAATAGTAATTTGAATCGCATTTTTGTGTTAACTCAATTCAATTCTGCTTCCTTAAATCAGCATATCAAAAATACCTACCACTTTAGTGCGTTTAGTTCTGGCTTTGTAGACATTTTGGCGGCGGAACAAACCCCTGATAATCCAGGATGGTTTCAGGGCACAGCAGATGCAGTGCGTCAGTCCTTAAGACATTTAGATAAAATGGATTTTGAATATGTTTTAATCTTAAGTGGGGACCAATTGTATCAAATGGATTTTAGTCAAATGATTGATGCGCATAAAAAAAGTGGTGCAGCATTAACCATTGCCACTATTCCTGTTGGAGATAGAGAAGCGCCAGAGTTTGGCATTTTAAAGTCAAACGAAGAGAATGTAATCACCTCTTTTATAGAAAAGCCTGATAAAGCTTTATTGCCAGATTGGACAAGTGATACCGGAGAAGTGATGCAATCCCAAGGTAGAAATTACTTAGCCTCTATGGGTATCTATGTTTTTAATAAAGACATCTTATACAAGCTACTGAACGAAGTGCATGCCAATGCAACAGATTTTGGAAAAGAAATTATTCCAGATTCAATTGCACATTATAAAGTGATTAGTTACCAATACGATGGTTATTGGACGGATATTGGAAATATCTATTCTTTTTTTGAAGCTAATATTGCCTTAACAGAGGATATACCTCCCTTTAATTTATTTGATAGTGCAAAGACAGTGTATACTAGGTCTAGGATGTTACCACCAGCAAAAATAAGTGGCACCATTATCAATAAAGCCATTATCGCGGAAGGTTCAATTATTCATGCCAAAGAAATTACCAAGTCGGTGATTGGAATTCGCTCTAGGGTAGGAAAAGATACAGTCATTAAGAATTCTTATATCATGGGTTGTGACTATTATGAAACAATAGAGCAAATCAATAAAAAGAATGCTGCTGGCGAACCAATCATTGGCATCGGAGAACGTTGCACGATCGAAGATGCTATTGTTGACAAAAATTGTTCCATTGGGAATGATGTACATATTAAAGGTGGAGCACATTTAGAAAAAATAGACCATCCTTTATACACCATTAAAGACAATATTATTGTAATAAAAAAAGGCGCCGTTATTCCAAACGGATTCACCATTTAATGCGGTTGAACAATTCAAGTATAATTTAAATTAGAAATACAAATGAGTACAGCTTATACAGGAGAGAAAGTGAAATTGAGTTTTTGGCAAATTTGGAACATGTGTTTTGGTTTCTTTGGTATCCAATTCGGTTGGAGTTTGCAAATGGGGAATATGAGTGCGATCTATGAATTTTTAGGTGCTGCACCAGATGAAATTCCTGGTTTATGGTTGGCTGCGCCAATGACTGGATTAATTGTACAGCCAATTGTTGGTTATTTAAGTGATCGTACTTGGCATCCTACATTAGGAAGACGTCGTCCATTCTTTTTGATTGGTGCAATTTTAAGTTCTGCTTTGTTATTCGTGATGCCTAATTCACCCACGGTGTGGATGGCTGCTGGTGCATTGTGGATTTTAGATTCAAGTATTAATATTACGATGGAGCCTTTCAGGGCTTTTGTAGCGGATAATTTAAATGAAAAACAACGCTCTTTTGGTTTTGCTATGCAGAGTATGTTTATTGGATTGGCTTCTTTCATTGCAGGTTATTTACCACAATTATTAGCCAACTGGTTTGATGTGTCTAGGGATAAAGTCAATGGATCAATACCACAGAATATTTTAGTCTCTTTTTATATCGGAGGTGCGGTGTTTTTTGTCTCTGTGTTATATACCATTTTAACGAGTAAGGAATATCCACCCTCTGCACCTAAACAAGTTGCCGATGCAAGCGAACCAAGGTTGGGCATTCTACAAGAAATTTTTCATTCAATAAAACATATGCCAGTGCAAATGAAAAGATTGGCATTGGTGAATTTTATTACCTGGCCAGGTTTGTTTTTAATGTGGTTCTATTATAGTACCGGTGTTGCTACTCAAATTTTTCATGGCGACCCGGATACCAATAGTGAAGTATTTACATTGGGTTTAGAGCATGCGAATACTACTTCGGCCATTTTGAATTTAGTCACTTTTGGTTTTTCTTTTACCTTGCCTTTTTGGGTAAGTCGACTAGGGAAAAAGTATACCCATACTTTGTGTTTATTGATTGGAGGGGCGGGTTTGATATCTGTCTATTTTGTAGATCAGCCTAATTTACTTTATGTAAGTATGGGGTTGGTAGGAATTGCATGGGCATCAATTTTATCTATGCCTTATTCTATGTTAGCTGGATTTATTCCAGAACAAAAGATGGGTATTTACATGGGTATATTTAATTTCTTTATCGTATTGCCCGAAATCATCGCTTCTTTATTCTTTGGTAAGATCATGTCTGCCTATTTAAACAATGATCGTTTAATGGCTGTTTTAATTGGTGGGGTATTATTGTTAGTAGCAGGTATTGTGTGTGCGATCATTATTAAAGAAGAAAAAAATCAATAGGTTAAAATCATGAAAATTTATTTCAAAAATAGTTCAAAGCATTTTGTTGTATCTATTGTCTTGATGGCACTTCTAATGTCGTCTATCCAAGGATGGGCGATTGACGCTTATCCTAGCAATTGGTTTGTAAATATGCAGTATAATAAAGTCCAGGTGTTATTAAGGTCAACTACACTGAATTTTACTAAAGCAACGGTTAAGGTAAATTATCCTGGGGTACAGTTAAAAAAAGTCAGTCATTTTGAGAACAATCATTATATCGCTATAGACATTGAAATTAGTGCAACGGCAAAGCCAGGCAATGTGCTATTTACGATTGGGGCAGAGGGCAAAACCACGCAAATGAATTGGCCTCTTTTGCCTAGAAGAAAAAATAGAGGCACTGATTTTGCACAAGGTTTAACGAGTGCCGACTTGGTGTATTTTTTAATGCCAGATCGATTTAGCAACGGTGACCCAACCAACGATAAAATCCCCGGCTTAAAAGACCAGTCCTTGAATAGAGGAGAAATATTTTTAAGACATGGCGGTGATTTACAAGGGGTGACCAATCATTTGGATTATGTACAAAAACTTGGCGCCACTTCTTTATGGATGACGCCAGTGGTAGAAAATGATATGCCAGATAGAACAGAACATGGGTATGCCGCAACGAATAATTATAAAACAGAATCAAGGTTCGGCGGGGATAAAGCCTATTTAACATTGAGTGATAGTTTGCATAAAAGAGGCATGAAGTTGATCCAAGATATTGTGTACAATCATTTTGGAAGATTTCATTTTTTAGTGCAAGATGCGCCTTCTAAAGACTGGGTACATCAATGGCCAACCTATACTCAAACACATTATAGAGAACAGGCAGTATTCGATCCTTATCATGCAGCAGCAGAAGCCAAGAGAATGATTGATGGTTGGTTCACTACAGAAATGCCAGATATCAATCATGAAAACCCAATGGTTGAAAAATATTTAACACAAAATGCAATTTGGTCTGTGGAAACTTTTGGTGTGGATGCATTCAGAGTGGATACTTACAAATATTGCAATGTGGAAGTGATGAATCGTTTGAATAAAGCTTTGTTGGAGGAGTATCCAAAAATATTTACGTTTGGAGAATGCTGGGTAGAAGGTGTTGCGTCACAAGCCTATTATGTAGAGAATAATTTTAACCTACCTTTTAAGAGTAATTTAAAAGCTACGTCAGATTTTAGTTTATTATTTGGAGGCATCCTACCAGCTTTAAATGAGGCGAATGGCTGGTCAAATGGTGTGATTAAATTATACAATACATTGGCTTCGGATTTTTTGTACAAGCAAGCCAATAACAATGTCATCTTTTTAGACAACCATGATATGACTCGAATCCATTCTTCTTTAGGGGAAAGTATTCCTAAAACTAAAATGGCTTATACTTGGTTGTATACCTGTCGAGGTATTCCTCAACTGTATTATGGATCTGAAATCCTTATGAAAGGCATTTCTAATCCAGATGGCTGGGTAAGACTTGATTTCCCCGGTGGTTGGGCAGGTGATACTAAAAATGCATTTACTGAAACTGGATTAAGTATAGAAGAAAAAGACTTCTTACATTTTGTACAATCATTAGGTGCTTATCGAAGCCAATCTTCTGCACTTAAGACAGGCAAGATGATGCAGTATATTCCAGAAGATGGTTTGTATGTGTATTTTAGGTATGACAATAACCATACAGTCATGTGCGTTATGAATACAGATACAAAAGCAAGAAATGT
>JBFYPO010000053.1:0-13086 GCA_041303215.1 Asinibacterium sp.
ACCTTGGTTATATGGGTAATGTGCCAAACCAATGGCAGGGCGTGCCAGATGATGTCTTAAAACACCATGGACTCGCTTATACAGAGAAAGAACTTAAAGAATGCATTTAAGTAATATAAAATCCTTTATTTTCAGAATGAATTTTTTATAATACTTAAATGAGAAAATATACCTTTTCCTAGGCTCTCGGCTCGCTTTGCTCGAACGTTCGCTACGTAATAGTATATTTTCTCATTATCATTTTATAAAACAAAGGCCCCAATTATTTGGGGCCTTTGTTTTAGTTAGTTCTTCTGTTTGTATTTTTTGCACTAAGCAATTGTACTTCCGGCAGCGATGGCTTCGCTTGGGCTCACAAAGTATAATTTGCCAGCTGCGTCTTCGGCCATTAAAATCATGCCCTTGCTTTCGATGCCGCGCATTTTACGTGGGGCTAAGTTGGCTACAATTGTTACTTGCTTGCCTACTATTTCTTCTGGATTAAAATGCATTGCGATACCTGAAAGAATGGTTCTTTGTTCAAAGCCAAGATCTACCAATAGTTCTAATAATTTATCTGCTTTCTCTACTTTCTTAGCTTCGATGATGGTGCCTACACGTAAATCTATCTTTCCAAAATCATCAAACACAATCTCTTGTTTCAAAGCATTGTCTTTAGTAGATTCGGTAGAGGCTGCGTTGTTTTCCATAGTTGTTTTTTTAGCGGCTACATTGGCTTGCAATTGTGCTAGTTCGGCTTCAATTTCTTCGTTCTCAATTTTTCTAAATAATAATTCTGGCGCACGTAAAGTATAGCCCACTTTTAATAAATCAAACTTGCCCGCATTTTCCCATTCTAACATTTTGTCTACTACTTTCATCATGTAACACATTTTCTTTGCGGTAAATGGGATGAAAGGTTGTGCAAGAATGGCAAGGTTGGCGCATAATTGCAAGCAGCAATGCATCGTGTTGTCGATGATTTTTTGTGCATCAGGATTTTGATCTACTGTCTTTGCAACAATCCAAGGCTCTTGCTTTTGCATGTATTGGTTGCCTTTTCTAGCAAGGTCAATTAATTCAAATTGCGCTTCTCTGAATTTATATTGTTCTAATAAATTAGTAATCTTTTCTTTGGATTCTTTTACCGCATCCATCATGCCTTTGAAACTATCGGTGGCATTGTCGCTCGCAGTTTCTGCAGCAATTAGGTCAGTGTGGAATGGAGGCACTTTGCCATTGCAAAGTTTGTGCATCAAGACCCAAGTACGGTTGACAAAATTGGCAAAAATACTCACCAATTCTCCATTCACTGATTCTTGGAATCCCTTCCAAGTAAATTCACTATCCTTAGATTCAGGGGCGATAGAAGTCAGGTAAAAACGTAAACTATCTGCTAGTCCTTCTCCGCCATTTTCTTTTTTAATCCACTTATTGATATAGTCATCCATCTCGATACTCCATCCTCTTGAAGTACTCATCTTATCTCCTTCTAAATTCATGAACTCATTTGCAGGTACATTTTCAGGAAGGATATGTCCATTCAATTGTAACATTACAGGGAAAATGATACAATGGAAAACGATATTGTCTTTTCCAATAAAATGCACCAATTTGGTGTCTTTGTCATTCCAATAAGGAGACCAGTCTTTATTATTATTAATCGCCCATTGTTTAGTGGCACTGATATAACCAATAGGTGCGTCAAACCAAACGTATAATACTTTCCCTTCGCCACCTTGAACGGGCACTTTAATACCCCAGTCCAAATCGCGGGTCACGGCTCTTGGTTGTAAGCCACCTTCTATCCAGCTTTTACATTGGCCTACCACAGCAGGTCTCCAATCATTGGCGTGCTCTTTTAAAATCCACTCGCGCAAAAATGCTTCATGTCTATTTAATGGAAGGTACCAATGGGTTGTCTCTTTTTTGATGGGTGCTTGACCACTTAATGTACTGACTGGGTTGATCAGTTCTTCTGGACTCAAGGTCTTTCCGCATTTCTCACATTGGTCTCCATAAGCTTCTTTATGACCACAACTAGGACAAGTACCCTTGATGTATCGATCTGCTAAAAAAGTATTGGCAGCCTCATCAAAATATTGTTCCGATGTTTTGGTTTCTAAATCCCCCTTTGCTTCTAAATTTTTAAAAAAGGCAGCAGCG
This sequence comes from Asinibacterium sp., assembly GCA_041303215.1. Taxonomy (GTDB): domain Bacteria; phylum Bacteroidota; class Bacteroidia; order Chitinophagales; family Chitinophagaceae; genus Sediminibacterium. Next base: position 2,146 of record JBFYPO010000053.1, read on the forward strand.
GTTTCATGGTGTAGTGGGTCACTGGTTCGATGGTAGATATCAAATGCAATACCAAGGTCTTTAAAGTTCTGTTCAATGATAGGATGGTACTTATCAATGATTGCTTGAGCAGTGGTTCCTTCCTTGGTAGCTTGGATAGGAATGGCCGTTCCATGTTCGTCACTTCCACAAACAAAAACCACATCTCTCTTTTGTGCTTTCAAATAACGTACGTAAATGTCAGCAGGTAAATAAGCACCAGCTAAATGGCCAATATGCTTCAACCCATTTGCATAAGGAAGCGCTGCGGTAATCAAATATCTTTTAGGCGTGTTCATTCCTGCAAAAGTACTTAATATTGCGGTATGATTCAACCTCCTAAATTGGCGCCGGGTTCCACGATTGGACTTCTTTGTCCAGCTGGTGCGATCCCAATGGAAAAAGTGACTATTGCTGCTACTATACTTGAGTCTTGGGGCTTTCAGGTACGTATAGGACATACGGTTGGCACTAAATTTGGGCATTTTTCAGCATCAGATATGGATCGACAAAACGAATTGCAATCCATGATGGATGATCCGGATATCCATGCTATTTTATGCGCTCGTGGGGGCTACGGATTGAGCCGGATTGTGGCTGGATTAGATTTTACAAAATTCAAAGCCAACCCAAAATGGGTCATTGGATTTAGCGATATTACCATCCTGCATGCTGCCATCCAAAAACAGGGCATTCAAAGTATTCATGGTCCTATGTCGGCTGCTTTTGGAAAAGGTGAAGCAGGCCTGCCTTATATTCTTGCCTTGAAAGACATGTTAATGGGTCAGCCCCATCTAGTTCAAGCTTTAGCAAATCCTGCGAATCAAATTGGGACTGGAGAAGGGTTGTTGGTCGGTGGAAATCTATGCCTCATCACGCATTTAATTGGCAGCGAAAACCAGTTAATGACCAAGGGTAAAATTTTATGTATTGAAGATGTGGGGGAGTACCATTATAATGTAGATAGAATGCTCATTCAGTGTAAAAACGCAGGCCTATTTGAAGGTTTGACTGGTCTTATAGTGGGGGGATTTAGCGAAATGAAGGACGAAGCAAGCGAATTTGGAGAAACTGTGATAGCAATGATTCAACGGCTGACTAAAGGGGCCAATTATCCCATCTGCTTTGATTTTCCTGTCAGCCATGAATTAAAAAATATGCCTATTCAGCTGGGGGGGAATTATCGTTTAGTTGTTTCGAAAGATTCCTCGGTTTTAACAAAAATCTAAAGCCTTCGATACATTAATACATTAAATTTGTATTCTAAATTGTATCGTATGCTAAAATCATTTTTATCTTTTATTACTATCATTTTGGCAGGCCTGCAAATGGTTGCAGCGCAATCTTATGTATTGTCTGGTATTGAAAAAACAGATAAAGACCAGATGCAGTATGAAGTACTCGGAAAAATTGCGGACAAGTATTGGATTTATAAAAACAATAAGGGCATTGCCACGATTGCTCAATACAATGATCAGATGCAATTGGTGCAACAAAATGATTTAGCCTTTTTACCAAAAAATTTGAATGCCATTGAATTTATAACTAAGTCCAATAGGGTGTTTGCTTTTTATCAAGTTCAATCCGCAACAACTTTATACGCCATGGTTGCTGAAATTGACGAAAAAGGACAGTTGGTGGATGCGCCAAAGATAGTAGATACCGCAGAAAAAATTAGACCAGGCGCTGGTACAAAAGTGTTCAATTTGGTTGAAAGCGAAGACAGGTCCAAATTACTTATGTTTAGTGTTAATACAACTAATCCCGCTTCAATTAAAATTAAAGTCATGGCTTTGAGTACTCCATTTGGTGTACAAAATGAAGCAACAATTAACATTAACGCGCAAAATAAAAAAAGTCATCTTTCGGATTTTGCTATTGACAACAAAGGGAATTTGTTTTGTTTAAGAAATGTGGAGCAAGCCAATGCGGCACCTGCGGTAAGCTTGTTGTTTATGAGTGCAGACGGGTCAGAAGTGATTGAAACCCCTATTGTAAATAATAGTTTGGTATTAGACGACATTCGTTTAAGAATTAATAATAACAATGGAACTGTGTTGGTTAATTCATTTTATGCATCAGAAAAAAAAGGTGCTATAGAAGGGATGTATTCATTTATTTGGGATATTGCTAACAAGCAAAATCTATTGATCAATGCAAATCGTTTTACCGATGCAATGAGGGATGCGGTAACAGATAAGAAAAATCTAAATAAAGCGTTTAATGATTTTTATTTTGATCAAGTACAACCAAACGTAGATGGAGGTTTTACAATTTTTGCAGAAGCGGCATCCACCAATTCAAATAGAAATATGTTCTCTAGATGGGATTATTTTTGGGGCGGTCCATTCTACAACCCATTTATTTTTAGTTATTGGAACAGGCCTTTTGGATTTTATCCTTGGTCAAGATTTGGCTGGGGCATGATGCGTCCATGGGGCTGGGGACCAGGCTGGGGATTAGGCTGGGGATGGGGTTGGAATAGCTGGATGATGCAGCCTTTTGGCGGATTTGGTTATCCTTCTGTAACGTACACTGCAGGAAAAGTAGCCGTATTGACTTTTGATGCGAAAGGAAATATTCAAACGGTAAAAACAATCGATAAGAAACAATCAGATATGAATGTGGATCAGTTTATTGGTTACGGTAAAATCAATAATACTGCGGGCACTAATTTCTTATACTATCAAAAATCAAAAGGCATCAAACAAATAGTGCATCAGCAATTGAATAGCGAAGGGAATATAGTATTAGGTAAGCCAATTGTATTGAATGAAAAGCAAATAGAATGGATGCCAAGATCCTTAAAACAAGTTGGAGAGAAAGAAGCAATATTGCCTTATCAATCAAAAGGTAAATTAGGATTTGCTAAAATCACGATCCAATAATTTATGGTATTCTTATTTAGGGACAGATCCGATATTAATTTACTTTTTCTAGTCGTATTAAGTATTCTAGTACACTTTCATTTTTATTGGGAAGCCCCTATTGTCATTGCAAATCCTTCGGATGGACTTTTGGCTTATTTACTGTTTCATTACATTCAACCGCTACCACCTTTGGCCTTGATTGTGTTATTTCATGTGATCGTTATTGTGCAAGCCCTAAGGTTGAATATATTATTAAGCAGGTTTAAAATGTTTCAGCAAGTGAGCTACCTGCCAGCATTCACTTTTGTCCTACTCACCGCTTTATTTCCTTTTTGGGATGCGATCAGCTCTGGATTGATTGCAAATGCTTTAATCATTTGGATCTTGGTTAAATTAAATCGTTTGTATGATCAGACGCAGCCCAAGACGGTTGAATTTAATATTGGATTAATCGTCGGGTTTTCTATCTTACTATATGAGCCCATTGCCATCTTAATCCCGGTAGTTGTTTTTGCACTTGCTATTATTAGACCCTTTAGATTGGCTGAATGGTTGGTCTTGATCATGGGAATTTTACTTCCATTTTATTTCATTTTTACCTATGTTTTTTTAACTGATTCTGCGGCTGCCTTTACTGCTTTTTTGCCCAAGTTGGATTGGAAGAATCCATTGGCTGGAATAGACATCCAATCTGCCATTGCATTGGTCTTTATTGCGATTCAACTATTGATTGGTATTTATTTTTGGCAGGCACAACAAAACCGTCATATCATCCAGGTTAGAAAATATTGGGGGGTAATGCTATTGACCTTATTTGTGACATTTTTCCAGCCCATTCTCTTCTCTTCACAGGCCCTATATGCTTCGGCAATCGTATTAGCTCCATTGGCAAGTTTTATTAGCTATTGTTATGCTAGCCCAAGGCAGTTATTATTACCCAATGTTTTGTTTTGGATTTCAGCCGGCCTGATTGTGTATAACCACCTCTCATAAGTGAAGAATTTGACCTTTTTTAGAGGACTTATTTAAGTACCTTTGTACCTCAATTTTTACTCAATTTTAAGCTTACAACTATGAAATTTGGCGTATTGGTATTCCCTGGTTCAAACTGCGATAGAGACATGCAAGATGCTTTAGAAAAAGACCTTGGGTTTGAGGTTCAAATGTTATGGCATAAAGACAGTGATTTGTCTCATTTTACAACCGAAGATTGCATTGTATTACCCGGTGGATTCTCCTACGGTGATTACTTGCGTTGTGGAGCCATTGCTAAGTTTAGTCCGATGATGCAATCCGTTATTGAATTTGCAAATAAAGGTGGTAAAGTATTAGGGGTATGCAATGGGTTTCAAATTTTATGTGAGTCTGGTTTATTGCCTGGTGCATTATTACAAAACGCCAATCAGCAATTCATTTGTAAAAACGTGTTTATTAAAGCTGCAAATAGTGGTCCATTGCAAATTCCAATCGCTCATGGCGAGGGAAGGTATTTTGCGGATGAAGCAACTTTAGCAGGTTTAGAAAAAAACAATCAAATTATTTTTCGCTATTGTGATGAAAACGGCAACATTGGTGGCGCTGCCAATCCAAACGGTGCCATTCAAGATATTGCGGGTATTTGTAATGCCAACAGAAATGTTTTTGGCATGATGCCACATCCAGAAAGAGCTACTAGTCCTGCATTAAGCAATACGGATGGTGTACAAGTGTTTGAATTACTAGGCTTGCTAAAAACAGCAGCAGCGCTTTAAAATATATTATATTGAATGTTGGTTATGACTGCATTCGTTCAATTAAAAAACTATCAGATGAAAAAAATATTCTTTGCTTTAAGTATTTTATTTTTTGCATTACAAGGACATGGGCAAAAATTGGCTCCAGTAAAATGGACCTACCAAGCAGTCAAGACGGGAGACAAACAATACAATATTGTACTTACTGCTAATGTAGAATCACCTTGGCACATTTATTCTCAGTTTGTAAAAAAAGGACCTGTTCCAACGACGGTTCAATTTGCGAAAAACCCATTGGTAGTTTTAAATGGGACAACTAAAGAACAAGGTAAATTAGAAAAGAAATTAGATAAAAATTTTGGTGCAGTGATTGGCTCTTTTGGAGGTAAAGTGCAATTTATTCAAGCCGTAACCTTAAAAGTGGCCACCAAAACAAAGCTTACTGGAACGATCGAATACATGGTTTGCAACGAGGAAAGATGTTTACCTCCCACCAAACAAAGTTTCGAAGTGGATATCCAATAAAAAATTGATTTAAACCTCATCGCAAAAGGCTTTTGCGACCTTCTAACATGCGTCATATCATTGTAACTATTAGTGCATTTTTTTTAAGTTGCTTGCAGTTGCAGGTGAATGCACAAGCGCCATCAGATAGTATTGCTATTGCTAGCGTAAAAATCAAACCAATTAATGATTCGGTATACACCATCAAGGTGAATGTACAAGTGCAAGAGGGTTGGAAAGTGTACGATGCGAATGCGGAAGGTGTTGAAGCGCCTAATTTAAAATTTAGCTTAGAAACTGCATTGCCCACTAATAAGGCAAAGTTTACTACAGCTTCACTAACAGAAAAAGATGTTTTATTTTCAAATGCAAAAAGCTATAAAGGAAATTTTGAGTTTTTTCAAGACATCAAAATCAACGGTTTTCAACCAGATAGTCTAAAAGGGGTGGTTGCAATGAATGTAGGTAAGGGCCAGCAGTTTTATATTTTAGAATTGCCTATTGCACTTCCATTATTTTATGGACAAAAAGGAAGCCAGTTCAAAATTTTATTGCCTGCATCTGCGCGCAATGCGCCAGCAAATGCTTGTGGAGAGACAACTGCAGGGACAACGGAGGCAAATGGCGCCTGGGGGGTATTTTTATTAGGATTTTTAGGAGGATTGATTGCATTAGTCACTCCATGTGTGTTCCCAATGATTCCTGTAACGGTCTCTTTTTTTACTAAAAGATCAAAAACAAGAAAACAAGGTATCCAAAATGGTTTACTATATGGCTTGAGTATTTTTTTAATTTATGTATTAGCAAGTGTGCCTTTTCATATTGTTGGAAATGTACAACCAGAAATTTTTAATAGTATTTCTACGAATGCTTGGTTGAACATTGCCTTTTTCGCCATCTTTATATTTTTCTCTATTTCCTTCTTTGGCTATTTTGAAATCAGTTTACCCTCTGGTATTGCAAATAAGGCGGATGCTAAAAGTGGACTAGGGAGTTTAGGTGGCATCTTTTTTATGGCCATCACCTTAGCCATTGTTTCCTTTTCATGTACAGGCCCCATATTAGGTACTTTATTAGTGGGTTCCTTGCAAGGAGGTGCATGGGCTTTAACGCAGGGGATGGCAGGCTTTGGTTTGGCCTTGGCTTTACCATTTACTTTATTTGCCATCTTCCCACAATGGTTGCAGAGTTTACCAAAGTCTGGAGGATGGTTGGATACAGTGAAAAAAGTATTGGCATTTGTAGAATTGGCATTAGCCTTTAAATTCTTATCCAATGCAGATTTAGTGCAACATTGGGGCTTGTTAAAAAGAGAAGTCTTTATTGGTATCTGGATTTTAATCAGCTTGGGTTTAAGTGCTTATCTTTTTGGGTTCTTGTTATTGCCACATGATGTGAAAGGGGCTAAAATTGCCCTAGGTAGAAAATTAACGGGGATAGTTGCTTTGGGATTTGCTTTGTATTTGGGCGCAGGATTGATGCCTCAAAATGCCAATAATTTAAAGTTGCTTAGTGGTTTCCCTCCTCCAACTCATTATAGTCTATTTGCAACAGACAATGCAAGTCATGGATTAAAAGCAGATGTAGTGAATGATTACACAAAGGCTTTGTCTTTAGCTAAGGCGCAACAGAAACCTATTTTGATCGACTTTACAGGATGGGCTTGCGTGAATTGTAGAAAGATGGAAGAACAGGTATGGACAGATCCTGTAGTTCAAAGCTATATTAAAGAAAACTTTATCCTTTTGTCTTTATATGTAGACGATCGAGCGAATCTTCCAGTATCAGAACGTTTTGTATATACCACACAAGGGGGACAGAAAAAACAAATTAATACAGTGGCTGATTTATGGGCCACGTTTGAGACAGAAAATTTCAATCAATCTTCTCAACCATTGTATGTAGTGTTAAGTCCAGAGGAAGTGCTTCAATCTAATCCGATTGGCTACACTCCAGATATACAACAATATTTGAACTGGTTAAAATGTAGTGCAGGTAAGAAATAAAATGAACTAAAGCACTTATATACTATAGCACAAGAAAGGCCCCAATTGGGGCCTTTCTTAATTATTTGCAGGAGTTAATTACTTCTGAAACTACATGGTCATACCACGTTCGTTCATCATCTTTCTTAAGTTAATTAATCCATAACGCATTCTTCCTAAAGCAGTGTTGATGCTGCAATTGGTTAAGGTAGCAATCTCTTTGAAACTTAAATTGGCATAATGTCTTAATACAATAATCTCTCTTTGTTCTTCTGGCAATAAGTCCACTAATTCTTGAATATTTTTATGCGTTTGAGCACGTGTCATTTTATAATCTGCAGAATGATCGGTATGCTTGATCACTTCAAAAATATCTTGATCGTCACTTGTTTTAATTACAGGGGTGCGCTTTACTTTTCTAAAATGGTCTACACAAAAATTATGAGCAATTCTTAAAGCCCAAGGAAGAAACTTACCTTCTTCGGCATATTTTCTTTGCTTTAAGTTGTCAATAATTTTAATGAAAATTTCCTGAATTAAATCTTCAGCTAAATAGCTGTCTTTGACCATAAATAAAATGGTGTTGAAGATTTTTTCTTGGTAACGATCAATCAAGGCGTCAAAGGCACGGGTATTACCTCCTTGGAAAGATTGGATCAATTCGTTGTCTGTCAGTTCAACTACTTTGTTCATGTTTGTTTTTTATAGGTTGTTCTTGGGTTAGGCAGTAGGGCTACCTGGGATTATTATTGGAAAATTACTAGCTTATTGTACCCGATTCGTAATTGTGGGAAATAAGAAATTTGTTTCAAGGATATCCACATTCTTATTTTTCAAATAATATTCCCTTTCAATACAACCAATTAGGCTTCGATGGTGTTATTTTGTAGTATGGCTGTAACTAAGAAAGGACAAGTAAAAAAGGATCAAGATACCATTGAAGTAGTGGGAGCAAGGGTACATAACCTAAAGAATGTATCGGTGGCGTTTCCCAGGAATCAATTGATCGTGGTGACAGGGGTATCTGGCAGTGGAAAGTCCTCTTTAACCATCGACACCCTATTCGCAGAAGGGCAAAGACGTTATGCAGAGAGTTTATCATCTTATGCTAGACAATTTATGTCTAGAATGGGCAAGCCAGACGTAGATTATATCAAAGGATTATGTCCTGCCATAGCCATTGAACAAAAAGTAACTACCCGTACTCCAAGAAGTACGGTAGGTAGTATGACCGAGATTTACGAGTACTTGAGGGTTTTGTTCGCTAGAATAGGTAAAACCTATTCCCCTATTAGCGGTAAAGAAGTAAAGAAGCAGGATGTACAGGATGTATTGTCTTTTATAGAAAAAGGAAAGGCAGGGGATAAGATGGTGCTTTTAGTTTCATTTAAACAACATGCAAAAAGAGATATTCAAGAGGAACTCAATATCTTAATGCAAAAAGGATTTGCGCGTATTTATTTAAGGGCACCTAAAACAGCGCCAGCCATTTTACGAATAGAAGAGGCGTTGGCTTGGACCAAAAAAGAGGTACAACAAAATTTCAAAGACAAAGAAATATACATATTAATTGATCGTGTCATTGTCAAGGCATTTGAAGAAGAAGATATACATCGATTAACAGATTCAATCGGAACTGCGTTTTATGAAGGGGAAGGCATTGTCTGGGTGGAGCAGAACGAAACACAATTAGTCAGCTTTAATAATAAGTTCACCTTAGACGGGATAGAATTTGACGAACCTAGTCCCAATTTATTTTCATTCAATAATCCATATGGCGCATGTCCTACTTGCGAAGGGTATAGTCAGGTGTTGGGAATTGATGCCAACTTAGTGATCCCTAACCCGCACTTATCGGTGTATGATGGCGCTGTTGCCCCATGGAAGGGAGAAAAATTGTCATGGTGGAAAGATCAATTTGTAAAAGAAGCAGGAAAGGCAGGCTTTCCAATACACCAACCCATCCTTAAGTTAACCAAAACCCAATTAGAGCAACTTTGGAAAGGGATAGGTAAAGCATATGGTATTGATGATTTTTTTAAAGATGTAGAAGCGCATTTATATAAAGTGCAGTTTAGGGTTTTACTAAGTAGGTATCGTGGCAGAACAAATTGTCCAGATTGCCAAGGGTATCGACTGCGAAAGGAAGCTTTGTATGTAAAAATTGGAGATCAACATATTGGTGCTTTATGCGCTTTACCTGTGAAAGACCTGCAGGTATGGTTTAAAGATTTGAAATTAAGTCAAACAGATACAATCATTGCTAAGCGTGTATTGTTGGAAATTGAACAACGCATTCAAACCTTGATGGATGTGGGGTTAGGCTACTTAACTTTAAGTCGTTTGGCCAATAGTTTGAGTGGAGGAGAGAGTCAACGTATACAATTAACAAGGTGCTTGGGAAGTAATTTAACCAACTCTTTATATATTTTGGATGAGCCATCTATTGGTTTGCATTCAAGGGATACGGAAAGATTGATTAAGGTATTACAAAATCTAAGAGACCTTGGTAACACGGTAGTGGTAGTGGAGCACGATGAACAAATTATGCGTGAGGCAGATCATATCATTGACATGGGTCCGTTGGCAGCACATTTAGGTGGAGAAGTGGTGGCCGTAGGAAATTCAGCACAGTTAATGAAAGATAAAAATAGTTTAACAGGTAAATATTTAAACGGAACATTATCTATTCCAATCCCTTCAAAAACTAGAAATGCTAAACACACCATTCAATTAGAAGGTGCGTTTTTACATAATTTAAAAAACATTGATGTGCAATTTCCATTACAATGTTTAACCGTGGTGTCAGGTGTAAGTGGTAGTGGAAAAACAACTTTAGTAAAGCAAGTTTTATACAATGCATTATTAGACGCCAAGCAATTACCTACAGAAATGAAAGGTGGATTTAGTGCAATAAAAGGAGACTTACATTTATTTGACCAAATAGAAATGGTGGATCAAAATCCTATTGGTAAATCTTCAAGAAGTAATCCGGTAACTTATATCAAAGCATACGACGCTATCAGAGATATCTATTCTAAACAACCCTTATCCAAAATAAGAGGCTTCTTGCCTAAGCATTTTTCATTCAATGTGGATGGCGGAAGATGTGATACTTGTAAAGGAGAGGGCGAACAATTAGTCGAGATGCAATTTTTAGCCGATGTACATTTGGTATGCGAGGATTGTGGTGGTAAAAGATTTAAAGAAGCGGTATTAGAAGTTCAATACAAAGGTAAAAGCATTCATGATGTGCTTGAAATGAGTGTAGACGAAGCCATTGAATTTTTCAAAGACGAAAAGAATGTGGTGTTAGCTATAAGCCCATTACAAGAAGTGGGTTTGGGCTATGTAAAATTGGGTCAAAGCAGTAGTACCCTAAGTGGAGGAGAAGCGCAGCGTGTTAAATTGGCAAGTTTCTTAGGCAAGGGTAAAGCAAGTAGTAAAATGTTGTTCATTTTTGATGAACCAACCACAGGTTTACATTTTCATGATATCCATAAATTATTAAAAGCATTTAATGCATTAATCGATCAAGGGCATTCTTTGATTGTAGTGGAGCACAATACGGATATTATTAAGTCAGCAGATTGGGTGATTGACATGGGCCCAGAAGCCGGAGTCAATGGAGGTACTGTTGTTTATGCTGGTGTTCCAGCTGGATTGGCCAAATGCAAGGCCTCTCAAACAGGGAAGTACTTAGCCTAAATTCAAAGTAATTTGTTTGGATAACTAAGAAATTAGTTATAATATTGACTAAGAAATTAGTTATAATAGCAAATTGCACAGTATGAAAAAATTGACACAAGCCGAAGAACAAATCATGCAAGC
>JBFYPO010000054.1:0-17656 GCA_041303215.1 Asinibacterium sp.
TTCTAGGAATCTGAACCATTTGGATCTTTTGAACCAAACAGTGTTGACTTGCAATTTATCCAAGCGCTACACGCTTAAACTCAGTTACTTTCATATCAGCGCCTACAGACTTGATATGCTCCGCTACTGTCTTTGAGCCATCCTTTACGAATGATTGTGCTAATAATGTATTCTCTTTAAAGAATGCTGCAATTTTACCTTCGGCAATTTTTGCAATCATTTCTTCTGGCTTACCTGCCATCTTTGGATCTTCCTTCATGGTATCAATGATGATCGCTCTTTCACGAGCTACAGTTTCAGCAGGTACTGATTCTGGATCTACTGCAACTGGGTTCATCGCTGCAATTTGCATGGCAACATCCTTGCCTAATTCAGCAGCTTCAGCAGTCAAGCCTACCAATACACCCATTCTGTATGCACCATGAATATAAGAAGCTACGAAAGGTGCTTCTACTCTTTCGAATTTAGCTATAGCGATTTTTTCACCGATAGCAGCTAATTTATCGTTGATCATATCTGCCACAGTTGTTCCGTTGATAGATACGTTGTTTAATGCTTCAGCAGACTTTACATCGTTTGCAACAGCAGCGTCTGCAATAGTTTGTGCAAAAGCAACAAACTCGGCATTCTTAGAAACGAAATCTGTTTCACAAGAAATACAAACTACGAATCCTACTTTATGATCTGCAGAAGTTTGTGCAATGATTACGCCTTCTTTTGCTTCACGATCGCTACGCTTAGCAGCCACTTTTTGACCCTGCTTACGTAACCAGTCAATCGCTCCTTCAAAATCACCGTTTGTTTCTGTCAATGCTTTACGACAATCCATCATACCGGCACCGGTAGCTTGACGTAACTTATTAATATCTTGTGCTGTTATAGCGCTCATAAAATTATTTTTTAAGGATAAAATTCTTTAAACTTTCAATTTAATGAATCAACGAATCATTAATTAATTGCTAATATTATTTTTGAAATAAATACAATTGGGTCATTGGTGTCTACTTTCATAGCAACCAATAACCCAATTGGGATCATTTATTATTTTCTTACTGGACCACGAGAACCAGTAGTAGTACGACGCTTAGGAGCACCTGGAGCAGATGTACCTGCGCCAGCACCACGCTTAGCTCTTCCGCCTTCAGCATTTGCTTCAGCTTCCATTCTCTTCGCTTTTGCTTCTAATTCGTTGTTGCCTTCTTCTACTTCACCTTCGTCATCTTTAGAAGCTTGACGCTCTGCTAATCCTTCAGCAATTGCTGCAGTGATATAGTTGGTGATAATAGCAATTGATTTTGTAGCATCGTCGTTTGCAGGAATAGAGAAGTCTACTTTATTAGGATCACAGTTGGTATCTACCATACCAAATGTTTGGATACCTAAACGCTTTGCTTCTGCTAATGCAATATGCTCATGACCGATATCTACTAAGAATAAAGCTGCTGGTAAACGACCTAATTGAGCGATACCACCTAATACTTTTTCCATTTTATCTTTATCACGACCTAATGTCAAACGCTCTTTTTTAGTTAAGCTTTCAGCACTTCCGTCGTTCAACATCTTGTCGATGCTTTGCATTTTCTTAACGCTCTTACGAACGGTGTTGAAGTTTGTCAACATACCACCTAACCAACGCTCTGTAGCATAAGGCATGTTTACTTTCTTCGCACATTCGCTCACGATTTCTTTTGCTTGCTTTTTTGTAGCTACAAACATGATCTTCTTACCGCTCTTTGCAATTTGCTTTAAAGCAGCAGCAGTCTCTTGTAAGTGCTCTACAGTTTTGTTCAAGTCAATGATGTGAATACCTTTCTTTTCAGCGAAAATGTAAGGTAACATCTTTGGATTCCACTTCTTTTTAAGGTGACCAAAGTGTACGCCAGCTTCCAATAGTTGCTGTTGAAGTGAAGTATTATTTTCCATTTGTATAAATTGTAATAATGAATTAAAAATTTGTTGAAGAAAGTCTTTGGATTAACGCTTGCTAAATTGGAAGCTTCTACGTGCCTTCTTGTGACCGAACTTCTTACGTTCAACACTTCTTGGATCACGCTTCAATTGACCAGCCGCTTTTAACGTTGGACGAACTTCAGGATTCAATTCAACTAATACACGAGCAATACCTAATTTGGCTGCTTCTGCTTGACCTTTCATACCACCACCTGTAGCGTTAATTACGATATCGTATTTACCTTCTACACCAGCAGCCTTTAAAGGAGCTTCTACTTGATTTTGTAAGTATACTAAAGGGAAGTACGCTTTGTAATCTTTATCATTAACGGTGATCTTTCCAGAACCTTTGCTAACGAAGACACGTGTTACGGCTTCCTTACGACGACCTACTGCATTTGTTTGCTTTTCCATTTATTTAGATTTGGAATGATTTAAAATTTGAATTCTTTAGGCTGTTGTGCAGCATGAGGATGGTTTGCACCAGCATACACAAATAATTTTTTGATCATCTTACGACCTAAACGATTTTTAGGTAACATACCTTTAACCGCTCTTTCCATAATTACTTCTGGACGACGCTTGATTAAATCTTCAGCAGCTTCTTCTTTCTTACCACCTGGGTAACCAGAATAGTTCAAGTATACTTTATCGTGGAATTTGTTTCCAGTCAATTGTACTTTTTCTGCGTTAATGATGATTACATAATCTCCACAATCAACGTGAGGAGTGTAATAAGCTTTGTTCTTACCACGTAGAACAGCTGCAATTTTTGAAGCGATACGTCCTACGGTTTGATTAGTACCATCAACAATGTACCAGCCATGTTTAACGGTAGCCGCGTTGGCGTGCTTCGTGGTGAAATGTAGTTTACTCATAATCTTTTGTTTAAATGAGGCTGCGCTATCCCGCTAGCCATAAATTATCCCCTTTTATAAGGGAGGGCAAAGTTACTATGGGATTTTGTCTTTTCGGTGCTTTTTGAAGGATATTTTTGATCGCTCCTTTGTAACTATTTGATTATCAATGATATTTTTGTATCATAATTTTAGTGATACTAAATAGGTGCTGATTATCAATAAGTTAGAAATTTCACAATGGGATTAAAACTTGCTAAAAAAGGTTATTTATAGCCCATTCTTTCGTTTTATCCTGCATCTTGCCTATTTTTAAACCAACCCGTATTCAATTGGTTACTTATATATGTATCAGAAATTCCAGGCAAATCAGCTTTTTAATGGCCAAGCACTCCTTGATGGAGCGGCACATGTTTTAATCACGCAAGCAGATGGAACCATCGAGGGGATTGTGCCCCTGGAGGAAGCCGGCGATGGCATTCAAAAACTGGACGGCATTTTGAGTCCTGGTTTTGTGAATGCACATTGTCATTTGGAATTATCACACATGAAGGGGATGATTCCCCCTCACACCGGATTGCAAGAATTTGTAAAACAAATTGTGGCATTACGTCAAGTGGAACCCGAAGCCATTCAAGAAGCCATTGTGGCTGCAGAAAACGAAATGGTATCCAATGGTATTGTGGCGGTGGGAGATATTTCAAACACACTTGATACATTAGAGCAAAAAGCAAAACACCATTTGGCCTATTATAGTTTTGTGGAATTGTACGACTTGGATCCTATTCGTGCACATGATAAAATTATTGCTGGAATAGAAATTCAAAAACAATTTCAAGAAAATTGCATTCGCGCTTCCTTGGTGCCACACGCACCTTATTCTGTATCGCCACGCCTGTGGACCTTACTCAGTGAACATTTTGAGTCGCATACCATTAGCATGCACAACCAAGAGACACCAGATGAAAATGATTTTTTTAAAACAAAAACAGGAAGTTTTTTAGGGATGTACGAAAGAACAAAAGTAAGCCTTGATTTTTTTGAAGCCACTGGATTAAGTTCTTTGCAATCTGTTTTACCGGTTTTAAAAAATGCAACAACTAGTATTTTAGTACACAATAGTTTCACCAATGCAGCTGATATTGATGCAGTAAAAAATCAAATGCCGAATACTTTTTGGTGCTTATGTCCTAACGCAAATCAATACATTGAACAAACCATGCCGCCAATTGAATTACTACGCAGTAACAAGGCTAATATTTGTGTGGGTACAGATAGTTATGCAAGTAATTGGAGCTTGAGTATTTTAGATGAACTCAAAACGATTCAACAACATTTCGCAGCAATTCCTTTGACCGAAATGCTACAATGGGCCACACTCAATGGTGCGCGCGCATTGCAAATGGATAAACACCTAGGAAGTTTTGATAAAGGCAAGAAGCCAGGAGTCGTTTTGATTCAAGGCGCCGATGAATTAAACGGTTTAAGAAATGCAAGTAGTCAAAGAATATTGTAGCTTACAGTTTAAATCATTCACCATGACATTGCCTATTTTATTTGGCATCATCGCCATCCTGCTTATCCTTTGGCGCAGACATAAGCATAGCAAAAGAGATAATGACTAATGCAGCACTGCTTGTAAAATAGGAAGCGATTTTATTTCACTAAATTTTTTATAGTGCCAACTTAAAGAGAGTTGGAATAGTTCCAATATTTTTTTTCTTTGAGCGCCGTTTAAATGAATGTTTTCCAATTCATTGTAAAGTTGCAGGCTTAAAAATGTAGATGCAGTAGCAGCTTCTGTTCCTTCTAGAAAATAGGGATGGAGTGGCTTATTGGCGACAAAATTTCCTTCATGCACATCTAAGATGGGCGTTTCATTGGAGTATTCCCCCTGTAAACCAAAGCCAAGGGTTTGACTTAAGTGAATTAAAAAATAGATAGGGAGGTTGCTCACTAAACCTGGACCACCTTTATCTAATTGCTTGAATGTATCTTCTATTAAATAAAACAATTCAGGATGTGGTTCGGGTTCGAGTGTTTGTTGTAAAATTTCTACAATATAGGTGGCTACTGCATTTCGTAAGACATCTGAATATACATGTTGATACACATAAGACCAATTGACGTCCTTGATCATCTGCATACTCTTCATTGGATAATGATACGCTTCCATTTGCAAAATGGCACCGGGTTGATAAAATACCCCTTTGCTTGCGCCTTTTTTACTCACCGTTCTTACCCCTTTAACAATGTATTGTTCTAAACCAAAAAGTTCTGTGTAGATAGATGCAATGACACTAGTGTCTCCATATTTTGTCACGCGTAAAACAATACCCTTGGTGTTATGTAGCATAAATGATTGAATCAATAAAAGATTTTAACACCTCTTTTAATTACAGGGTTGCTAAACGCTCTTAAATTGTTGTAAGAATCGAATATCGTTTTGTGAATACAAACGCAAGTCGTTTACTTGGTATTTTAATTGAGCGATTCTTTCTACGCCCATACCAAACGCAAAGCCAGTATACTTTTCAGGATCGATACCAAAATTTTCCAACACTTTTGGATGCACCATGCCTGAACCTAAAATTTCTACCCATCCTGTATGCTTACAAATATTACATCCCTTACCAGCACAAATTTGACAACTGATATCCATCTCTGCACTTGGTTCTGTGAAAGGGAAATAACTTGGACGGAAACGCACTTTCACTTCTTTGCCAAACATCTCTTGTACGAAAAAATAAAGTGTTTGTTTTAAATCTGCGAAGCTTACGTTTTCATCGATGTACAAACCCTCTACCTGGTGGAAGAAGCAATGCGCTCTTGCTGAAATAGTTTCGTTTCTATACACACGACCTGGACAGATCACTCGAATAGGTGGTTGCTGCGATTCCATCACGCGTGCTTGTGTACTTGAGGTATGTGTTCTTAATAACCATGCAGCATGGTCTTCTGTTTTTTCTGCTACATAAAAAGTGTCTTGCATATCACGTGCAGGATGATCTTCTGGCAAATTCATCGCACCAAAATTGTGCCAATCATCTTCGATCTCTGGTCCTTCTGCCACCGCAAATCCCAGTCTTTTAAAAATAGAGACCATTTGATTACGCACTAAGTTCAATGGATGTCTTGTGCCCACTGGCGTTGGATCGCCTGGCAAACTAAAATCCATTCCTGTATCTGTGGCTGCACTATCTCCCAAGCCAGCTTGTAAGGCTTCAAATTTTTCTTCAGCAACAATTTTAAAGGCATTCAATACTTGGCCAAACTCCTTCTTTTGTTCGTTGGGTACATTTTTCATCTCTCCCATGATCTGTTTTACCAAACCCTTGGTACCCAAGTATTTAATTCTAAATTGCTCTAATGCATCTGCACTAGTGGCTTCTGCCGCAATAATTTCCTTTTTAATGTCTTCTATTTGCTTTAATAGTTGCTCCATGGTACGAAGATAAAGAAAAAACAAACCGTAAAAAACCTTACATTTGTTACTCGTTGAAGTAATATATACATGGAGTACAATACAGCAAGAAGCATCATGGGGATGAGAGAGTATGGCCGTCACGTTCAGAGGATGGTGGATCATCTATTGACCATTGAAGACAAAGCTAAAAGACAGGAACAAGCCCAGGTGGTGATTGAGTTGATGGGCTTTTTAAATCCACAGCTTAAGAATATCGAAGACTACAAGCATAAATTATGGGATCACTTGTTTTTTATGAGTGGTTTTAAATTAGAGGTGGATAGTCCATATCCAATTCCAACCAAAGAAACGTATAAGCAAAAGCCAGATCCTTTGCCTTACCCACAACGCAAAATTAAATATGCGCACTTGGGTAAAAATTTAGAATTGGTGATTGATAAAGCGATGGCAGAACAGGATCCCGAAAAGAAAACTGGCTTTGCACATACCATTGCACACTATATGAAATTAGCTTACAGCAACTGGCACAAAGAGTTGGTGCAAGATGATGCTATTCGTAGTGAGTTGAATGCGATCACCGGAGGTGAACTTGAATTTAGCAACACCCCTTATATCAAACACCGCAATCAAAATTTTGAACGCGAAGATTATCGTCCAGCTGGTGGACGTTGGCAAAACAACCGCAACAGGCCTAATGCTGGTAGCAGTGGTGGTGGAAGAAATAACAACAACCGCAATTTCAAAAAAAGATTTTAATAAAAATTATATAAATAAAAAAGACCACGAAAGCGTGGTCTTTTTTATTCGTCATTGTCGAATGTATTAGTTCACTATATTTTATACGCACTCTTTTTAAAACTTAGCAGGTGTTCCTGGCTTGGGTATGCTGTTTTTAATAAACACCCTTAAGTGGTCATTGCTTGTAGACAAGTCTTCTTTTCTTAAGTACATCATATGTCCACTGCGGTAGCCTTCCCAAAACATTCTGTCTTGAATTTTTCCTGCAGGATCCATCTGCCACATATTGTACTTCGCATTAAAGTAATCACAAGCGCCATCATAATAACCCGATTGCACTAATAAATTTAAATACGGATTCTCCATCATAGCCATACGCAGGTTGTCTCCTGTGTTGTTATTGCTATTGTCCCAAGGTTGTACTGGACCAAAAATATAATAATTCAAATCAGTCTTGTAACCCAACTCATCTCTTAAATACATATTAATAGCCGGGGTGAAAGAATGCTCCCAGGATAATAACTCCGCATTGTAATCTGGTTTTTGACCCGCATCTTTTTTATCCATACCAATATACCTTGAATCTAATCTTCCGATTGTTTTTCCTTGATCACGTAATAACTCTTTCCAGAAATAATCAAAAGGCACTTCCATACTTTGTTCTGCTACTACGGTCTCTTTTAAACCAATATAGTTGGCTACTTTTTTCACCATTGCTTTGCGCTTATCTGCAGGTAATGCACCCCCTTGTGCTAAAGCAGGCATCAATTCATTGATTGTAAAAGCTTCTACTTCTGGTAAATATTTTTCTAATTCCTTAGCCTGGTATTCAGGAGCTAATTTTTTATGATGCCATGCAGTGGCTGCCATGTATGGAATACGTAAAGCCGCACTTGATACTGCATCTCTTTTTAAACCAAGGTCTGTAGGAGAAACTAAAATGACCCCGTTCAAAAACATCCAATGTCTATTTTGTAATTCCAATGACAATCCTGAAACACGATTGGTGCCATAACTTTCTCCAATTAAAAATTTAGGAGAAGCCCATCTTTTTTGTCTTCCAACAAATGTGTTGATCCAGTCTGCTAAATAAGTAATATCAGCAGTCACGCCAAAGAACTTCGAACCTGGTGTTGCTTTGTCAATGATTCTAGAAAATCCAGTATTCACTGGGTCTACGTAAACGATATCTGCTACATCTAATAAAGACTGCGGATTGTCTTCAAATCCATAAGGTTGTATTGGATAACCTTCGTCGTCTATTTTTAATTTCTTAGGACCCGTATACCCTAAGTGCATCCACACACTTGCCGTACCCGGACCACCATTGAATGAAATAACCAATGGTCTAGTTTCTTTATTGGTCACATCCGTGCGCTCATAATACACATAAAACAAGCCAGCAACTGCTTTTCCTTCTTCGTTCCATACCGGCTGTGTACTTGCAGTCACTTTATACGGTACTTTTTGTCCCTTGATCGTCACTTCGCCCGTTTTTTCGGTTTTCTGATCCAAATTCAAGGCCCTATTATGACCCGCTGGTTTGTCGCCCTCTTCCATTGCTGGTTTTTGTGCAACCGCTACTAGGGTAGACATCACCAATAAATAAGTAAAAAATTGTTTTTGCATACTATTCCTTTTTAGTCCTTTAAATATACAACCTATTTGCAGTTTCTATTTCTCCTTTATTATTATTTATTTAGATGGTATTTGCTTAATTTAGACCCATGTCTGTTATGCAAAAAAAAGTCATCATTTTAACTGCTCCTTCTGGTGCAGGAAAAACTTCTATCACTCGATTTTTATTGGGTAATTACCCTCAATTGGCTTTCTCTGTTTCTGCCACCACAAGGGCGCCCAGAGGGGCAGAGCAAGATGGAGTAGATTATCATTTTATCAGTTCTGAAGCATTTAAAACACATATTGCTCAAGATGATTTTTTAGAACACGAGATGGTGTACGAGGGTTTATACTATGGTACTTTAAAAGCTGAATTAGACCGTATATGGGCGCAGGGGAAAACCCCCGTCTTAGACATTGATGTAAAAGGTGCGATTGCAATTCAAAAACAACTTGGCACAAAAGCCTTGTCCATTTTTATTTTACCTCCTTCTATTGAGGTGTTAAAAGAAAGACTAGAAAGAAGAAATACAGAAACCCCAGAAAAAATGCAGATGCGTTTAGATAAAGCTGCTTATGAAATTAGTTTTAGTGATCAGTTTGATGCTGTTGTCAAAAACGAAATTTTAGAACAAGCTTGCTCCCAAACTGCTACTTTAATTCAAGATTTTATTTCAAAATAATTTATACCTCATTTCAATAAACTCAAATAAAATGTCTGACAAAACACTTCTCGGTAAAACGGTATTCATCACTGGAGGAAGCAGGGGGATTGGTAAAGCCATTGCACTTAAATTAGCTGGAGCTGGCGCCAATATTGTGATTGCGGCGAAGTCGGTGGAAGAAGATCCACGCTTAGGCGGCACCATTTATTCTGCCGCTGCAGAAGTAGAGGCATTGGGTGTACAAGCTTTAGCTGTTCAAGTAGATATTAGAGACGAAGCGCAAATCGCCAACGCAATCCAACAAACGGTTGACAAATTTGGTGGCATTGATATTTTAATTAACAATGCTTCGGCCATTCAGTTAACCGATACAGCACATACGCCAAGTAAAAGATTTGATTTAATGCAAAGCATCAATGTACGTGGCACTTTTTTAGTCGTACAACATGCATTGCCTTATTTAAGAAAATCTACCCATGCACATATTTTAACTTTATCGCCTCCAATTAACTTGGCACCAAAATGGTTAGGGCCGCATGTGGCGTATACCATTACCAAGTACAATATGAGCATGATGACCCTTGGTTGGGCCGAAGAATTTAAAGAAGATCAAATATCTGTAAACGCTTTATGGCCTCGCACAACTATTGACACCGCGGCAGTAAGAAATTTATTGGGGGGTGAAGCACTTGCCAACATGAGCCGCACGCCTGCGATACTTGCAGATGCTGCTTATGCGATTGTAACTAAAAAACCACTCGTGTATACGGGTCAAACTTTTGTAGACGAAGCGGTGCTTGCTGCAGAAGGCGTGACAGATCTTTCGCACTATTCTGTAGTGCCTGGCGGACATTTATATACCGACTTATTTTTATAATTTTTAAAAACAACACAATGAAAAAACTTTTCCTTGGTGCCATGATGCTCTTATCATTCGGCGCATGGGCTCAAAAAAAAGCGAAAGTAGATCCAGCCACAGCTCAGATCAACGCCAACAAAGAAGCTGCCTTAAGCGCTTTGAACTCAGCGTATGATGCAGATAAAAAAACAGCTTTACAGATCTGGGATTTTGCAGAAGTAGGTTACAAAGAAGTAAAGAGCGCTGCTTTGCATATTCAACATTTAAGAGATGCAGGGTTCACCGTTGAAACAGGTGTAGCTGGTATTCCTACTGCATTTGTAGCTACTTATGGCACTGGAAGTCCTGCCATTGGTATTTTAGCAGAGTATGACGCTTTACCTGGGATCAATCAATCTGCTTCTGCAGAAAGAAATCCAATTGCTGGTAAAAATGCTGGTCATGCATGTGGTCACCATTTATTTGGTACGGCTAGTGTGTCTGCAGGTATCGCAATCAAAGATTTAATTGCCGCTGGTAAATTAAAAGGGACCATTAAAGTATATGGCACGCCTGCAGAAGAAGGCGGAAGTGGTAAAGTGTTTTTAGTAAGAGAAGGCTTGTTTAATAATTTAGATGCGGTGATCCACTGGCATCCAGATGACGCCAATGCAGTAACCACTACAAGTGCTTTAGCGAATAAATCTGCTAAGTTTAAGTTTTATGGTATTTCTGCACACGCTGCTGCAGCACCAGACCAAGGTAGATCTGCATTAGATGCAGTAGAAGCAATGAATAATATGGTAAACATGATGCGTGAACATATCCCACAAGAAACGCGCATTCACTATGTGATTACAAATGGTGGTAAAGCACCTAACGTGATTCCTGATTTTGCAGAAGTATATTACTATGTACGTCATCCGAGAAGAAAAGAAGTAGTAGAAATTTTTGATAGAGTAGTGAAAGCGGCAGAAGGTGCTGCTTTAGGAACTGGTACGACAATGAAGTATGATATCATTGGTGGCACACATGATTTATTGATTAATAAAACATTGGCCGAAACAATGCAAGCAAACTTGGATAAGGTTGGCGGTGTACATTATACAGAAGCAGAAATTGCTTTTGCTAAAAAAATTCAACCTACAATGGTTGCTCCAGTAGACCTTACTACCGCTGCTGCTGTAAAACCACTTTCTTATATCAACGAAGGTAACAGTGGTTCAACCGATGTGGGTGATGTGAGTTATGCTAAACCAACGGTTGGATTACGCGCTGCTACATGGGTGCCAGGAACAGCGGCACATAGCTGGCAAGCCATTGCATCTGGCGGAACAGAGATTGGCACCAAAGGCATGTTAGTAGCGAGTAAGACGATGGCAATGACTGCTATTGACTTAATGAGCAATCCGGAATTGATTAAAAAAGCAACCGAAGAGTTTAATAAATCAATCGGTGACTATAAATACAAAGCATTATTAGGTGATATTAAACCTGCTTTAAATTATAGAGATTAATTATAGAAAATAATTAATCTCTATAATTACCTCTAATGATTTTTTCGAGGCAACCCATAAACGGTCACCTCGAGGGTATAGAGATTAATTAATAAAAGAAGCGCAACAAAAAGGCCACTCAATTGAGTGGCCTTTTTTATTTAAATGAATGGATTATTCTTGATTTGATTCGGGACGCATCTGCGGGAAGAACAATACATCTTGTATAGAAGGTTGATTCAACATCATCATACACAAACGATCGATGCCGATACCAATACCAGAAGTAGGTGGCATACCATATTCCAAAGCCCTTAAGAAATCATGGTCAATAAACATCGCTTCATCATCTCCTCTTTCCATCAATGCCAACTGATCTTCGAAACGCTTGCGTTGCTCTAATGGATCGTTTAACTCAGAATAAGCATTCGCCAATTCTTTTCCATTCACCATTAACTCAAAACGCTCCACCAATCCCTCTTTGCTTCGGTGCTTCTTGGTCAAAGGACTCATCTCTACTGGATAGTCAATGATAAAGGTAGGTTGGATATATGTGTGCTCAGAGGTAGCGCCAAACA
The DNA here is from genome assembly GCA_041303215.1 of Asinibacterium sp. Taxonomy (GTDB): domain Bacteria; phylum Bacteroidota; class Bacteroidia; order Chitinophagales; family Chitinophagaceae; genus Sediminibacterium. The sequence goes on from JBFYPO010000054.1 coordinate 12,170, forward strand.
ATTCATCAATCAATTTACCCTTTCCAATGGTTGGAGGCACATCTATCTTTAACTGCTTACATACGTCTCTTAATCCAGCTTCGTCCATCCCACTGATATCAATGCCCGTATTTTCTTTGATCGCGTCTAAGATGCTGATTCGCTTAAATGGCGCTTTGAAATTGATGGTCTTTTCACCCACTTTCAATTCGGTGGTACCGTGTAAGGTCAATGCAATTTTTTCGAACAACTGCTCGGTGATTTCCATCATCCAGAAATAATCTTTATAAGCAGTATACCATTCTAATACGGTAAACTCTGGATTGTGCGTACGGTCCATGCCTTCGTTTCGGAAGTTTCTACTAAACTCATACACCCAATCAAATCCACCAACTATTAAACGCTTTAAATACAATTCATTGGCGATACGCAAATAAAAAGGTACATCCAATGCATTATGGTGCGTCACAAAGGGCCTTGCAGCTGCGCCACCAGGAATCGCTTGTAATACCGGCGTATCCACTTCTAAAGCGCCACGATCGTTTAAGAACTGACGGATGGTATTCATTAAGATAGTACGCTTTGTAAAAGTATCTTTCACTTCTGGATTGATAATTAAATCGGCATAGCGTTGACGGTATCTAAATTCTGGATCGGTCACTGCATCAAAAACTTGACCGGACTCATCTCTTTTTACGACAGGCAATGGCTTTAATGACTTCGCCAATAAAGTTAATGTAGCCGCATGCAAAGAGGTTTCTCCTGTTTTAGTGGTAAATACATAGCCTGTTGCACCAATGATGTCTCCCAAGTCCAATCCGTTCTTAGTAATGACCTCCCAATAAGTTTTGTCTTCGTCTGGACAGATCTCATCTCTCTTTATATATAACTGAAAAATACCTTGGTCGTCTTGGATCTTTACAAACAACACTTTGCCTTTATCATTTACACTCATAATGCGTCCAGCCACACAAACAGCTGCAAATTGCTCCTTCGTCTCTTCTGTATAGTTACCCTTAATATCCTGTGATAAATGCGTTACGGGGTACAATGCGGCAGGATAGGGATCAATCCCTGCTGCTTCTAAAGCTTGTAATTTTTCTCTTCTAATAATTTCCTGCTCTGATAAATGACTCATTATAATCGATTGATAGTTGATTGGATTACTGCAAAAGTAAAACTTAGCAGTCAATTAGCGAAAGAAGCCTTGCTGAACTTCGTCCGCAGTTAAGGAAAGACAATCTCCAGGTTGCATGTCTTGAATGGAATAATTGCCCAGCTTTGCCCTGATTAATCTTAGTACTGGAAAACCTACCTGTGCAAACATTTTACGTACTTGACGATTCTTGCCCTCTGTTAATTGGATGGAAACCCAGCTGGTAGGAATGCTTTTTCTGAATCGAATGGGAGGATTGCGATCAGGTACTTGTAATGTATCGGGCAATAATTCCAAGACCGCCGATTTGGTTTTGTAGGACTTGCCCTCTACATTAATGGTAACACCCTTGGTTAATGCAGCCAAAGCATCCTTAGTTATTGCGCCATCTACTTGCACCCAATAAGTTCTTTGATGTGCAAATTGTGGATGTAATAATTGTTGATTGATGCTTTTATCATTTGTGATCAACAACAATCCCTCACTATCATAATCTAAACGCCCGACCGGATACACGTCCGTGGGAACATGTAAAATGTCTTTTAAGCACAACTTGCCCTCCGTTGAAGTGAATTGCGAGAGCACTTGAAATGGTTTGTAAATTAAAAAATAGTCCATGCAATGGTGCTTGTTTGAGCGGCTGAAAAAACAAAGTCCCACTGTTGTGGGACCTCGTATATAGATGGGTTAGTAAGTACGGGAATTGAATTCCCATCACAATATTAAATATACTTTATTCGAATTCAAAAAAAATTGTAAACAAATTTTTCGGGGTTATCCACAAATGAACTTTTAAGCGACTCGTTTTTAAGAAGAAAAAATAAATAAATGTGATCGAAAAAAATGAATTCATTTTCAATTTAAAAAAATACAATTCGATGAAACACTTATGAATAAAGGTTTTCATGCATTCTAATTTTTACATCAATTAAAAAATAAATTGTGTGTAGCCTAAGTTTTTTGTCAAATGGAACGCTTCAAAAGTGAAGTATTTTGGTTAAAAATATTTTTTATAAAAAAGGCGCATTACCTTTGATTTAGCCCAAAATCACGCATATGAAGCTTCTCGCACCCGTTTCGGTACAATGGTTATCTGAATTTACAAACGCTGAAATCATTGGCAACGACCAAAATTTTATCACAGGAATCAATGAAATTCATCAGGTAGAAAATGGTGATATCGTCTTTGTTGACCATCCAAAATATTATGCTGCATGTTTACAAAGTGCCGCTACTTGTATCCTAATTAATAGTAAAGAAGTAGAAGTGCCCGCAGGAAAAACCTTATTGTATTGTGATGCCCCATTTGATGCCTATGCAAAAATCATTCACCACTTTAAACCATTTAAAATAAGCACAGAATCAATCAGTTCTGACCTAAAAGTGGGAGCAAACACCATCATCATGCCCCATGTTTTTATTGGCGCAAACGTGCAAATTGGAGACCATTGTATCATACATCCTGGTGTCACCATTTTAGCGGATACGATGATTGGGGATGAAGTAGTGATACAAGCCAACACGGTAATTGGATCGGATGCATTTTATTATAACACGAAAAAGAATAGACCTTCTTGGTATGTTAAAATGCCTAGTTGTGGACGTGTTATTATCCAGGACAAAGCAGAAATTGGTGCAAGTTGTACCATCGATCGAGGCGTGAGTGGTGACACTATTATTGGGATGGGATCCAAATTGGACAATATGGTACATATTGGTCATGACACCCAATTAGAAGCCAACTGTTTGATTGCTGCTCAAGTAGGAGTGGCTGGTGGCGTAAAAATAAAAGCGGGCGTTACCCTTTGGGGTCAGGTAGGTGTAAGCAAGACCTTAACGATTGGTGAAAATGCCGTGGTACTTGGAAAAGCAGGTGTTACCAATACTATAGAGGGCAATAAAGTATACATGGGCTTCCCTGCAGAAGATGCAAGCATTAAACGCAGAGAATTGGTTTGGATCAAAAGAATACCAGCCCTTTGGAAAAAAATGATGGAAGACTAAGGCAATTGGTGAATTGACTTTAATTCTTTGGCTACCCTTACAATTGTTGCTTCTACTTTTCGATATGTAAAATGAGGGAACGCATTCAAGAACTTTTGATTGTTAAAGCGCACTGTGGCTTGAGCCGTTGCTGCCGTTTCTTTGGTTAACAAAGGCGCCTTACCCGTAAAAAAGCCTTTGATCGCTTCTAATCTCCAAACAATATTTGCCAAAAGCGGTGTCACCCTTTTTGAAGGAGGTCGTTTATTGAACGCAGCCGCAATCGTATTAAAAATGGTTCTGTAGGGTACATTTTCGGCACTTAACACATAGCGTTGTCCAGTTATATTGCTCTCCATTAAAATTTGCATGGCATCCACTACATCTAATACATCTACAAAGCCACTCATGCCGCCCGTATACCAAGGAAATTCATTGTAAGCAGATTTAAAAATACCAGAAGAACCATTGTTCCAATCACCTGCTCCTAAAATAATCACCGGATTCACAATCGCCATCGGCAATCCTTCCTCCATCGCTCTCCACACTTCTAGCTCTGCTAAATATTTAGATTGACCATAGACACTGTTACTAGTTGCTGGCGTCCAATGCATCGATTCATCAATGGCTTCGTTTTCTCTTATTCTTCCGAGCGCTGCAACAGAACTTACAAAAATTAATTTTTTTACTTTTTGAACCAGACAAGCATTCACTACATTGGCCGTGCCCTCTACATTAGAATGCAACATTGTTGCAGCAGCACTAGGCGCAAAAGAAACGATGGCTGCACAATGGTACACATACTCCACCCCTTCTAAAGCAGCGGTTAATCCAATAGGATCTAGGATATCGCCTTTTATCCATTCGCATTGTTCGGAGCCCGCAAACACTGGCACAGCTTGACGATACAAGGCGCGTACTTTTTTATCCTTCGCTAATAAAGATTGAATTAAATGTGATCCAACTAAACCACTTGCGCCTGTTACAAAAATCATGTACTTGTTTTTATTCTTTCATCAATCGACCAATATCCACTTTTAATTGTTCTACTTCTAAGGCTTTTAGTCCATCATAAATTTTACCACGAACCTTGCCTTTTCTATCCACCAATGCAAAAAACTGGGTATGAATAAATTGGTCTTCTATTTTAACCACATTGTTTTTAGGATCATCTAATAAATAAGAGCCTCTCGCCATTTGATACAAACTATCCTTGCGCCCTGTTAAGAAAATCCACTGATCCGTATTCACTTGCATAGAATCGGCATAGTGTTTTAGTACAGGCACAGAGTCTGTTTCAGGATTACAAGTATGGGAAAGAATTTGAAAATCTGGGTTGTCTTTGTAGACCAAATAAACCTCTTTCATATTTTTATTCAACTTGGGACAAATACCCTTACAAGTTGTAAAGAAGTATTCTACCACCGTGATTTTGTTTTGCAAGGTTTTTTCTGTCACCGTCTCTCCATCTTGATTGGTAAACGCAAAAGGTTGCACATAGCTTAATATCGGCATCTTTACTTTCCAGTTGTCTGTTCCTCGAAACAAGAAATAATAAAATCCTGCAAGTAGAACAAGGAAAAAAACGACATAGGTAAGGAATTTCTTAGACATCATGATTGGCTTTAAATGCAGTACAAAGTTACTATTATTTTCAAGGTATTGGCTTAGCTTTGCACTATGTTTAAAAATTGGAATTGGGACGCGATTGGAATTGGAACTTCTTTGGCTTGTGCCATACATTGTGCATTATTGCCCTTGTTTTTCAGTACCCTTCCTTTATTTGGGATCAATATATTACACGATCCTAGATTTGAATTTGGGATGATCCTGCTTTCTTTTGCGATTGGCGCTTACTCCCTTTACCATGGTTATAAAAAACACCACCATAGCTTTAAGCCCATTATTTTATTTAGTATAGGCATTGGATTGATGTTTTGTAGAATAGCCTTTAGAGAAGCTGAATTGTATCTATTGTTTCCAGCAGCCTTTTTCATCATCATTGCCCATATTAACAACCATAACAGTTGCAGGATGCATAACCATGCACACGAAGACGATTGCGATCATTAATCGGCAGGTTGACTATTCCCAAAAATAACTGGTGACTAGAAGCTGTAACTCATCGATCCATCCTTCTCATCCTTCAATTGAATGCCCATGGCAGCCAATTGATTCCTAATTTTATCGCTGGTGGCAAAATCTTTATTGGCTTTAGCTTCTTTTCGGATCTCAATCAATAACTCCACCACACCATTCAATTGCTGACGGTTTGCGCCCTTGTCTACTTTTAGACCTAAAATGGATTCAACAAAAACTTTTAATTGTGCTTGTACCATGGACCAGGTAGTGCCCGATACGGCATCAGC
>JBFYPO010000055.1:0-25780 GCA_041303215.1 Asinibacterium sp.
ACAGATGAGTTTTATTTAACTAAAAGAGAATTAATAGATGCAATGTATGAATTAAAAAAAGACGGAATTGATTGGCATAAATGGCAAATACCATCAAGTGGAAATATGATTTATGTTGCTAAATTATTGAGATCAAATAAAGATTTTAAAAAGATTTTCTTTGAGACAAGATTAAAAGTAGAAAATACTGAGAGCCCTAATTTCTATTGGTCAAATTCCATGCTTTTACAGTTATATGGATTTGGGACATTTAATATATTAAGTAGTAATGATCTTTCATTTGACGCAGCATCTTATGGTCAGAAAGGATTTTTAAGATATATTAAGATAGTAGAATTAAAATAACTTAAATTACCGAGCCACAGAATTCAATACAAAAGACTACAAAAGCGTGCCCAAAAGGGCATAAAAAAACTCCGAAATCGAATGAAATCGGAGTTTTTAGTGCTATTTACTAGCTAGTTTGTGATCCCGCTGGGACTCGAACCCAGGGCCCATACATTAAAAGTGTATTGCTCTACCAACTGAGCTACGGAATCTGACCTTTTCCCTTTTGAGGAGTGCAAAAATAAGGATAAATTGAAATAAACCAAATAAAAAGGCAACTTTATTTTAGCCTAAAAACACACCTAAGTAATTCATCTTCAAATAACAATTACTTTTGTACAAATGCATTTTTATGTCAATATTTAAAGACAAAGTAGTGGTAATCACAGGTGGGTCAGATGGTATCGGAAAGGCCCTGGTACAGCAGTTTTTAGCCATGGGCGCCAAAGTGGCCACATGCGGAAGAAGTCAGGATAAATTACAAATATTGGCGACACAAAATCCAGGAGCAGCTTTGTTTTTAAAGGGGGTAGATGTGAGTATAGAACAAGAATGTGAACAATTTGTAGCCGATGTAGTGGCTACTTGGGGGCAGATAGATGTGTTGATTAATAATGCCGGAATCAGCATGAGGGCCTTGATTACCGAGACAAATACGGAGACGCTGAAGCAAGTGATGGATATCAATTTCTGGGGTACGGTGTATACGACTAAAGCTGCTTTGCCTGCTATTTTAAAGCAAAAAGGGGTGATCGTAGGAGTGTCTTCTATAGCCGGGTACAGGGGCTTGCCTGGTAGAAGTGGCTATTCAGCTTCAAAATATGCACTCAATGGCTGGTTGGAATCTATTAAAACAGAATTACTCCATACTGGTACACATGTGATGTGGGTTTGCCCAGGTTTCACCAGTTCTAATATCCGTAATGCCGCCCTAAACAAAGATGCGAAAGCCCAAGGGGAGTCTCCAATGGATGAGGGTGCTATGATGAGCTCCGAGGAATGTGCAACCCATATTATTCATGCCATTGAAAAGCGCAAACGTACTTTGGTACTGACTTTTACGGGGAAGCGTGCTGTATTTATGAATAAGTTTTTCCCTGGTTTAGCGGATAAATTAACCTTCAATTTCTTTTTCAAAAATGGGCAGCTGATTAAATAGGACCAACTGATTTAATGCATTGATTTTCATGCAAAATTTAGCCTGTTGCATATAATATTCAGCTAATAAATTCGTTATTGTTTTAATATGCCCTTAATCACTTTAACATCGGATATTGGCCAAGAGGATTTTATCATTGGCGCTGTTAAAGGGCAAATATTGTCAACCATCCCAGGTTGCATTGTAGCAGACATCACCCATTATTTATCGAGTAAGAATTACCAACAAGGCGCTTATATTTTCAATAACGCTGCAAAGTATTATCCAGCAGGGACAGTGCATGTGGTGATGGTAAACGCTTTTCAACATCCAGCAGATCATTTGTTATTTGCACACTATAACGGACATTATTTTATTACGCCTGATAATGGTTTCCTGACGATGATGTTGGGGCTGAAACCCAAAGACATTGTAAGAATCGACTGTAAAGGCGCGGGTACATTTATTCAAATGACAGAGCGTATGGTGGAATCTATCGCTTACTTCTTTGCCTCTGGTAGTTTAGAGGAAGCAGGGGAACGTACCGATACCATTCAAGAAATTTATCCGATGCAGCCTACTTTAGGACCTGATTGGATGGAAGGTCAGATCTTATTCATTGATCAATTTGAGAACGTGGTGGTCAATATTCGTAAGGAAGAGTTTGATTTTCATGCCAAAGGCAGGGCATTTAAGATTGTATTTACCCGTAATGAGACCATCGAAACCTTGAGTCAAAACTACGGATCAGTGCCTGTAGCCGATAAGATGGCCTGGTTCAACTCTGCTGGTTACCTGGAAATTGCAGTGAGAGGGGGTAATATGGCAGGTTTATTTGGTTTGAGCAAATACGATGAAAGCCAGTCTAGTAAGCAACGTCCGAACGATAATAAGTGGTTTTTTCAGATGGTCCGTGTTTTCTTTGAATAGTTGGTTATTTGTTTTTTCATTTGCCTTTTTCGGGGTATTTTTGCACCCTAATAAACACTTAAATTAGATCAATATGGCATACGACGTAATCGTTATTGGTAGTGGTCCTGGTGGATACCCTGCTGCTATCCGTGCTTCTCAATTAGGCTTAAAAGTTGCAGTAATTGAAAAAGAAAGCTTGGGTGGCGTTTGTTTAAATTGGGGTTGTATCCCAACTAAGGCATTATTAAAAAGTGCACAGGTCTATGAATACTTAAAGCATAGTGCGGATTACGGCGTAACTGCAACAGGCGTAAGTCATGATTTTGGTGCAGTCATCAAGCGTAGCCGTGGTGTGGCAGACAAGATGAGCAAGGGTGTTCAGTTCTTGATGAAAAAGAATAAGATTGATGTAATTATGGGTTACGGTAAAGTACATTCAAAAGGCAAGGTAGAAGTGAAAGCTGCGGATGGTACAACACAAGTAATCGATACAAAATATATTGTACTTGCTACAGGTGGTCGTTCAAGAGAATTGCCGAACTTAAAGCAAGATGGTAAGAAAGTGATGGGCTACAGAGAAGCAATGGTGATGGAGCAACAACCAAAGAGCATGATCATTGTGGGTAGTGGTGCGATAGGTGTTGAGTTCGCTTATGTGTACAACAGCATGGGTACTAAAGTAACGATTGTTGAGTTCGCTCCAAGAATTGTACCTGTAGAAGACGAAGATATTTCTAAAGAATTAGAGAAGCAATACAAGAAGCAAGGTATCGAGATCATGACCAATGCATCTGTGGAGTCAGTAGATACAGCTGGTGCTGGCGTAAAAGCGTTAGTGAAAAAAGCGGATGGTACTACATTGACTTTAGAAGCAGACGTGGTGTTAAGTGCTGCGGGTGTAGTTGCTAATCTTGAAAATATTGGTTTAGAGCAAAACGGTATCAAAGTAGACAAAGGAAGAGTTGTGGTGGATAAGTTCCAACAAACTGCAGTACCTGGCATTTATGCAATTGGAGACTGTTCTCCTGGTCAAGCTTTGGCGCACGTAGCTGCTAAAGAAGGGATCAATGCTGCAGAGCATATCGCTTATATGGAAAAGAAGCATGCGCATATGCCAGAAGGAATCGACTACAACAATATCCCAGGATGTACTTATTGTACCCCAGAAATTTCTAGCGTAGGGTACACAGAGAAAGCAGCGAAAGAAGCTGGATACGAAATCAAAGTAGGTAAGTTCCCATTTGTAGCGAGCGGTAAAGCTTCTGCAGCGGGTGCCACTGAAGGTTTCGTAAAAGTAATCTTTGATGCAAAATATGGCGAGTTCTTAGGATGTCATATGATTGGCATGAATGTAACAGAGATGATTGCAGAAGCAGTAGTAGCGCGTAAATTAGAAACGACTGCGCATGAAATCTTAAATGCAATTCATCCACACCCAACCATGAGTGAAGGTTTGAAAGAGGCAACTGCTGCAGCTTACGGCGAAGCAATTGATATCTAACTAACTTGGAATAAAATATAGAATGGCTCGTAATTCAAAGATTTTTGAATGCGGGCCATTTTTAATAAGGTTGAATATATAACTAGAAAGGATTTTTAAGGAACAACGCATAATGAAGTACGAAAAAGAAATTAATAGAAGGAAAAGCTTTGCCATTATCTCTCACCCAGATGCGGGTAAGACAACCTTGACAGAGAAGTTATTGTTATTTGGTGGGGCGATTCAAACCGCTGGGGCTGTTAAAAGCAATAAGATTAAGAAGCATGCCACATCAGATTTTATGGAGATCGAACGCCAAAGAGGTATCTCGGTGGCTACTTCTGTAATGAGCTTTGAATACAAAGGCAATTTGATCAATCTATTGGATACCCCAGGTCACAAGGATTTTGCGGAGGATACCTATAGAACATTAACGGCTGTGGATAGTGTCATCCTTGTAATTGATGCTGTGAATGGAGTGGAACCTCAAACACGTCGATTGATGGAAGTATGTAGTATGCGTGCTACCCCTGTGATTGTATTCATCAATAAAATGGATCGCGATGGTAAAAACAGGTTTGATTTATTAGAAGAGATAGAAGCAGAATTAAAAATTTCTTTACACCCTATGACCTGGCCTATTAACAGTGGCAAGGAATTCAAAGGGGTGTACAATTTACACGATAAGAGTTTGCGTTTGTTTACTGCTAGTACAAAAGCTGATGACGAAGATGTGGTTGCCATTGGCGATTTATCAAGCGATGTATTACAACAAAAAGTGGGCGATCGGGATGCCGATTTATTAAGAGAAGATGTAGAGTTAATTGATGGTGTATATGGCGCATTGAATCCTGAAGAATACTTAACTGGTAAAATTGCACCTGTATTTTTTGGCTCTGCGGTGAATAATTTCGGGGTCCAAGAAATGTTGGACACATTTATTCAAATTGCACCTACGCCAAGAGATAGAGCGACTAATACGCGCAAAGTTCAAGCTGGGGAAGATAAGTTCAGCGGTTTTATTTTTAAGATTCATGCCAACCTTGATCCTAAGCACCGTGATCGTATAGCATTCATGCGTGTATGTAGTGGTAAGTTTGAACGTAATACATATTATAAACATGTACGTTTAGACAAGGACGTTCGTTTTACCAACCCATACACCTTTTTGGCACGTAGCAAGGATATTGTGGAAGATGCGTATCCAGGAGACGTAGTGGGTTTATTTGATACAGGTAACTTTAAAATAGGCGATACATTAACAGAGGGTGAAAAGTTTTATTTCACAGGTATCCCAACCTTCTCTCCAGAGATCTTTAAAGAATTAGTGAATAAGGATCCAATGAAGACCAAGCAATTGGAAAAAGGGATTCAACAGTTAACCGATGAAGGAGTAGCGCAATTGTTTACACAGTTTGGCGGTAATAAAAAAATCATTGGTTGTGTCGGTGATTTGCAATTTGAAGTCATTCAATACCGTTTATTACAAGAATATGGGGCTGCTTGTGAATTCAGGACCTTACCTTTTTACAAAGCCTGTTGGTTAACTTCTCCAGATAAAAATAAACTCAACGACTTCTTACGTTACAAGCAACAAAATGCAGCAGAAGACAAAGATGGCGCTCCAGTTTATTTGGCTCAAAGTGAATGGTTTTTGAATACAGAAATCACTAACAATCCAGATATTACTTTCCATTTCACCAACGAAGTGAATAAATAAAACAAATAACGAATTCAATTTTTCGTTTAAAAATAATTTATGAAGTCAAAAACTTTAAAGCAAAACAAGGTCAATATTATTACATTAGGTTGCAGCAAGAACTTAGTGGACAGTGAAATGTTAAGTGGTCAATTGGCCGCGAATGATATTGATGTGGTGCATGAGAATAAGAAGTTAGACCATAATATTGTGGTGGTGAATACTTGTGGCTTTATCGATAAGGCAAAAGAAGAGAGTGTGAATACCATCCTAGATCAGGTGGCTTTAAAGCAAAAAGGCAAACTTGATAAAGTATATGTAACGGGTTGTTTAAGTGAAAGATATAGAGGCGATTTAGCTGCGGAAATCCCAGAAGTAGATGCCTGGTTTGGTACCATGGAGTTACCTTTGATGTTGAATCAGTTAAATGCGGATTATAAAGCGGAATTATTGGGAGAGCGTTTGTTAAGTACCCCACAACACTATGCGTATTTAAAAATAAGCGAAGGCTGTAATCGCACCTGTTCTTTTTGTGCGATCCCTTTAATGAGAGGTCAACATGTGAGTAAGACCATTGAGCAATTGGTTGACGAAACAAAAGGCTTGGTGAAGAAGGGTGTGAAAGAGATTATGTTAATTGCCCAAGAGTTAACTTATTACGGATTGGATATTTACAAAGAGCGTGCGTTACCAAAATTATTGCATGCCTTGGCCGATGTAGAAGGGGTGGAATGGATACGTTTACACTATGCCTATCCTTCTAAGTTTCCATTGGACATTTTGGATGCGATGCGTGAGCGTGATAATATTTGCAAATACATTGATATCCCATTACAGCATGCCAGCAATAATATGTTGAAAGCAATGCGTCGTAATATCACTCGCGAAGAGATGAGTGAGTTGATCCATGAAATTAGAAAGCGTGTGCCAGGTATTGCTATTAGAACGACTTTAATAGCCGGCTTCCCTGGAGAGACTTTAGAGGATATTGAGGAATTAAAAGCATTCTTACAAGAACATAAATTCGATCGTGTGGGCATCTTTACCTATAGCCACGAAGAAAATACAAGTGCGCACGATTTAGTGGATGATGTACCTGCAGCAGAGAAGCAAAGACGTGCAGAAGAAATTATGGAAGTCCAACAAGAAATTAGCTTGGAAATCAATCAAGCTAAAGAAGGTCAAATTTTAAAAGTATTGGTAGATAAAAAAGAAGCTGGACGATTCTTAGGCCGCACTGAATTTGACAGTGTCGAAGTAGACAACGAAGTGGTGATTAATACCAATAAAAGATTGAAGCCAGGTGATTTTGTGTATGTAAAAATTACGAAGGCCTACGATTATGATTTAGAGGGAGAGTTGGTTGACTAGAATAGGCAGCTACTGTTGCTGTACTAATTACAAAATAACCCATCAAAATATAACTGCTCGCACTAAAGTAATTTTCTAGTCCAAACCATCCGCCATAATAAAGGATACCGCCTACACAAACCATATTCTTAACTATCTCGATGTAGAGGGCGTTAGGATTTCGGTCCATGAATTCTGTTAAAGCATACACCTGTACAAAAATGAATAAGCCATAGTACATCATATTGGTGAGGCCAATGCTCGCTACATTGCCAAACAAATAGCTTACTAATAAGAGCAGGCAAAATAGTTGTATCCATAAATACACCAGCATGCCTTTTGGAGCAGGGGTATCATATTTTTCGAAATCGTATACATCTTCGATTTTGTACACAGGATATTTTTCAATCACGTCTGCAGGTCTCCATCCCAGTGGCATGATCCAAACACGTAATTTATCTTTCCAGCTTTTTGTATGCCATGCGTCTTTTGCCAATAACCATAAGTGCATAAAATTGATCTTAATAGGGTTCCAAGTGCGCACTGGTCGTGTTACGCCATACACCGCAGGAATATCAGCTCTTTCTTCTTGAAAACTGCCAAACAAACGGTCCCAAAAAATAAAGATTTGGCCATAATTTTTATCAAGGTATTCAGGGTTGATCGCATGGTGCACACGATGATGTGCTGGTGTTACTATAATATATTCCAACCAGCCCATCTTGTCAATATGTCTTGTATGGTACCAGAACTGTGCAAATAAATGCAATGGAGCTACAACGGCAATCACTTGTTGTGGCACGCCAAAAAGGGCTGCAGGGATCAATAAAAAAGCATAGATCCTAAAGTAGACAGAAATACTTTGCCTTAAAGCACATGCAAGGTTAAATTCTTCACTACTATGGTGTACAATATGGTTGTTCCAGAAAAAATTCACTGTATGTGCTAAACGGTGTACCCAATAGCCAGCAAAGTCCAATGCTAGAAAGGCTATTACATAAAGCATCCAACTTGCTTGAACCTGGTAAATGGTCAAATGCTCAACCAACCAACCGTAACTTATAATAGCAACACTTAAGCCTAAAACGTCCTTGGTTGAATTGGTGACACCTGAGCTTAAACTAGAGATCATATCCAATGTTCTTACGGTATCAAACCCTTTGCGCCAACCATACCATTTTTCAAATAAGACCAACATTAAAAATAAGGGCATCGCTATGATCAAAATCTTACCGTAAGTTTCCATAAGGGGCTGTTTTAGAACGCAATCATTTTTGCTGCATAAATGTATTATTTTTTATCCATTCTTTAATAAAATGCCATTAGCAATACATTTTTCCCGAAATTTGCCCACAATGAATTCTAGCGCTGAGCATATTCCATTTGGTACGACCCAATTGTTTTCCAAATTAATCAATGATTATTTGGAAGGGCAGGGAACGGCCCAAGATTTTGTATCCTATCCGCTTTCTACGGAGGGGTATTTGGCCGCCATTCATGGCAGGCAATCTTGTCCAGTGAATCGTGCTTTGTTGGTAGAAGTATTGACTGATCAGTATGCCCATTTAGCAAAGGAGTCGGCGGTAGAGGACAACATTGCTTTGCTTAAAAATGACCATTGTTTTGTGGTCACCACGGCGCATCAGCCTAATTTATTTTCTGGTCCTTTGTATTTTTTTTATAAAATTATTCACGCGATCCAACTGGCAGCAAGTTTAAAATTGCAGTTTCCTGAGTTTGACTTTGTGCCTGTGTATTATATGGGTTCCGAAGATGCAGACTTGGACGAAGTAGGCGCATTTAATATAGATGCTACAAAATATCAATGGGCAACCAAACAAACGGGGGCCATTGGAAGGATGCAGGTAGATGATGCTTTGTTAAAGTTGATACAACAGTTAGAAGGGTATTGGTCTAGTTTACCGGAAGGGAAAAAGGCATTGGCGATCCTTAAAGAAGCTTATCAAAAAGGAAAGACCATCAATGAAGCGACACTTTATTTTGTACACGCATTTTTTGGAGCCAAGGGCTTATTGGTATTACAGCCAGACGATGCAAGATTAAAAGCAGCTTTTATTCCTGTTATGGAAAAAGAATTGTTGTCTCAATTTTCTCATCAAGCGATTCAACCTACCATTGCGCGTTTAGCAAAAGAGTACCATGTACAAACAGAAGGTCGTACTTTAAATTTATTTTATTTAATTGACCAGACGAGGGCAAGGATAGAAAGAAAAGGCGATCAGTTTATCATCGTGGATACTGCTTTAAGTTTTTCTGAAGCTGAAATTATAAATGAGTTACATCAACATCCAGAACGCTTTAGTCCGAATGTTATCTTAAGAGGGGTCTACCAAGAAACCATCCTGCCAGGCATTGTATTTGTTGGCGGGGGAGGAGAATTAGCTTATTGGATGGAATTGAAGCAAGTTTTTGAAAAAGTGGGGGCGCATTACCCTCTCTTGCAATTAAGGAATTCTTTTTTATGCATGGATCAAAAGCAAACTGTACAGTGGAAGGAGATGCAGTTTGAAGCAAAGGATTTGTTTAAGCCGCTACTTGATTTAGAAATCGACTTTGTTAAAAAACATAGTACAGAACAGCTAGATTTAAAGACGCAATTAAATGACCTTACTGATTTATACGCTACTATAAAAAATGAGGCAGTCAAAATAGACACCACCCTTGGGGCACATGCCGAGCACCTGGCAAAACAAGCAAAAGCAAAATTAACATCGCTAGAAAAGAAAATGGTTCGTGCAGAAAGGAGAAAGCAGGCGGTTGCCATACAGCGTATTCATCGTATTAAAAAGGAATTATTTCCTCAAGATAATTTACAAGAAAGGGTTGAAAATTTTTCAAAATGGGTAGGTAGATTCGATCAAGCGTGGATCGATGCTATTATGGACAACTCAACAGGGTTAGCGTCTAGATTTCGTATCATCACCTTTGATGAAGCATAGCTACAAGTCATAGTGTTCAGCTAATGTAAACACGTGCATTTACGCATCAAATTGATTCTCCCAATTCGTTTTTAATGTACTAACCTTCTCCATTACTTCGGCTTCCATTTGCAATTTATACGCTTCCATTGCTTTAGAAATAGTCGCATCATATGTGCCAATAATTTGAGCAGCCAATAAACCTGCATTTTTAGACGCATTCAATGCAACAGTAGCAACAGGCACACCATTTGGCATTTGTAATATTGATAAAACAGAATCCCATCCATCGATAGAATTAGAAGACTTGATTGGAACACCAATTACAGGCAGGGTGGTTATTGCGGCAACCATGCCAGGTAAATGTGCCGCACCGCCTGCACCTGCTATAATTACTTTTAATCCTCTAGCTTTGGCTTGCTTGGCGTAATCTACCATTCTTTCTGGTGTTCTATGTGCCGAAACCACCGTTAATTCAAAAGGAATATTGAATGTCTTTAGGATATCAGCAGCAGCTTGCATGATATTTAAATCACTGTCACTTCCCATGATAATTCCGACTAAAGGTTGGTTGGCCATAAAATGTATTTACTGCAAGATACAAATTCGTGTTTAATTAGACATAAATAGCCTTACAATGATTCAATTATGTCTCATTTCATTGGGCCTGAGATCAGCTTAAAGCACGCTTATAGAGCTGTATGGTGTTTTCTAGCCCCAAATACAATGCATCGCAAATCAATGCATGTCCAATAGACACTTCATCGATATAAGGGATTTCTTGCACTAAGTAAGCAAGGTTAAAACGGTCCAAGTCATGGCCGGCGTTGATTCCTAAACCAAATTCTTTCGCTGCTGCTGCGGCTAATTTATAAGCTGCGATTGCTTTAGCTTTATCACCATTTGCAAAATCACGTGCATAAGCTTCGGTGTATAATTCAATTCGATCGGTTCCTGTCTTTGCAGCAGCTTCCACTAAAGCCACATTAGGATCAACAAAAATCGACACCCTTATACCTGCTTTTTTAAACACGCTAATGATTTCTGTCAAATAAACTTGTTCTTGAATGGTATCCCATCCATGGTCACTTGTTAATTGATTTTGTGCATCTGGTACTAAGGTTACTTGTGCTGGTTTAGTCGCTAATACAAGTTCCACAAATTTTTGTTCCTTTGGATTGCCCTCTATGTTGAACTCTGTATGTATATTTTGTTTTAAATCATAAACGTCTTGGTAGCGAATATGTCTTTCGTCGGGTCTTGGATGCACAGTAATACCTTGTGCCCCAAAACGCTCGCAATCCAATGCCACTTTTAAAAGGTCGGGGTTATTACCACCACGACTATTTCTTAGGGTAGCAATCTTATTTATGTTTACACTTAAATGAGTCATGAGCAAATTTAAGTTAATTTTGCATCTCAATTATCACCTCATGGCTTATTCTAATTTAGAAGCTTGTTTATTGGATTTAGAGCGAAATGGACAACTACTCCGTATTAAAGAGGAAGTAGATCCACATCTCGAAATGGCGGCGATCCATTTACGTATTCATGAACAAAAAGGGCCAGCTATTTTATTTGAAAAAGTAAAGGGTTCAAAATTCAGGGCCGCTTCCAATATTTTTGGGACTTTAGAAAGGAGTGAGTTTATATTTAGAGATACATTGCCACAGGTGAAAAAATTAATTGAAATAAAAATTGATCCTGTTGCTGCATTAAAAAATCCATTAGCTGCATTAAGTGCTTTACCTGCTGCGATCCATGCATTGCCCAATAAAAATCCAATCAGTCAGCCAGTTACATTTGAAGAAATAAATATTAGTGATTTACCATTGATCAAACATTGGTCTATGGACGGAGGTGCTTATGTGACATTGCCTCAAGTGTATACCGAAGATGCAGATAAGCCAGGCATCGCCAATAGTAATTTAGGGATGTACCGAATTCAATTAACCGGCAATGACTATGTGTTGGATAAAGAGATTGGATTGCATTATCAATTACATCGTGGTATTGGAGTGCATCAAACCAAAGCGAATAAAAAAGGCATGCCTTTAAAAGTAAGTTGTTTTGTGGGTGGGCCACCTGCGCATAGTGTGGCTGCAGTGATGCCATTGCCAGAGGGATTAAGTGAAATGAATTTTGCCGGCGTACTTGCGGGTAAGAGATTTGGCTATACTTATAAAGATGGTTATTGCTTAAGCACGGACGCTGATTTTGTAATTACAGGAGAAGTGTATCCGGGAGAGAATAAACCGGAAGGGCCTTTTGGAGACCACTTGGGGTATTATAGTTTAGAACATCCTTTTCCTTTAATGCGTGTACACAAAGTGTATGCAAGAAAAAATGCCATCTGGGCATTCACGGTGGTAGGACGTCCACCTCAAGAAGATACAAGTTTCGGTCAATTGATTCATGCTATGACAGGCGCTGCAGTGTCGAATGAAATTCCAGGCTTAAAAGAAGTACATGCAGTGGATGCGGCAGGAGTTCATCCTTTATTATTAGCTATTGGAAGTGAACGTTACACTCCTTATTTAACCAATAAACAACCGGCAGAAATTTTAACCATTGCCAATCATATTTTGGGAACAGGGCAGTTGAGTTTGGCCAAATTTGTTTTCATTACAGCGGATGAGACCAATCAATTGTCTACGCATCATGTACAGGAATATTTTGAATACATTTTAGCAAGACTTGACCTAGCGAATGACATCCATTTTTACACCAAGACCACCATGGATACATTAGATTATTCTGGAGATGGTTTGAATACAGGATCTAAAGTGGTTATAGCTGCTTATGGGGATGTCAAAAGAGATTTAGCAACTGTTGTTCCTGCAAGATTAATAGCATTGAATATCCAGGCTAGTTTAGTTATGCCAGGAGTGGTTGCAGTCAATGCTGCTACCTATTCAACTGAAGCGTTGCAAAAAGCATTAGAAGGGCAGGGTGCAGCTTTATTAAATCAAGAAGGCGTGGTCTTGATCATTAGAACAGAAGATCCCGTATGGATGGCCAGTGATTTAAATAATTTCTTATGGGCTGCTTTTACTAGAACGAATCCTTCTCATGATATGGATGCCATTGATGCCTATACTACCCATAAACATTGGGCTGCAAAAGGACCATTGGTATTTGACGCGACTATTAAACCGCATCACGCACCTCCGGTAGTAAAAGATCCTGAAGTTGAAAAAAGAGTAGATGCTATTTTAGAAAAGTACGGCTATTAAGCTGGTACTTCAATCCAAGTATGGTCAGCTAATAATTTAACAGTAGCAATAAATTGAGCAAAAGGTCCTGCACCGCCGCCCCATTCATGTGGTGCCACCATGGATAAAACATGGGTCGCATCGTGTTTTTCATATACATGGTAGATCTGACCAATCTGTGGCTTGAAAGTGATTTTTGCTTCGTAAATCATCATACTTAATTCCTTACGTTTACGAATTTCTTGCGCTTGTCTTGCCAATAATTCAATCTGCTCTTTGATCTGATTCAATTGCATATTGGTTTGATCTTCCATAGCAGACAAAGCTTTGTGCTTAATCACGCCTTCTTTGGTAGGACGAATGGCTACACTGCCCGCAGAGGAGGCATAAGGCAATACACTTAATTGTTTATGGTAGATTTCAATATTCTTAAAAGGAGTTTGGTCTTCTTTTAATCCTTCTTGTGTTACTTTTAAAAATCCATTCGCTAAAATTTCATGGGTCACTTTAAGGTGAAGGACTTCTTCTTTAAAAAATTGCACGGTCAAACAAGACGCGTTATTGATTTCGGCGCTAATAGTATCGGCAAGATCCTTGTTTTCGAAAGCCATGGGTTGCCCATTTGGATTCACCTGGTATTGAGCATAGAAAGCATCATTTTCTATATTCACCCAATTATGACTAAAACTCAAAAGATGACCGTTTGTCACCGTCTCGATTTTATAATTACCAGATTTAGGTACCATTTGGTATTCGAAATCACATTTCTCTGGAAAGAGCTGCCAGCTTGCTAAAAAATTATACGCTTGAACCATAGTAAATACAACAATTTTAGACTTGAATGGTTGAGTGAAGGGGGCAATTATTTTAATTTATTTCAACATAATTTGGCTTCTCAATGAAGTTAGAATTGTACTTATACCTTAGGTTGGTAATAAGGCTAAAATTCCAAGGGCTAAGTTGAAGATTTGTTCTAGGAAAGTAAAATCCTTTTAATTCAATGGTACCAAAAATAAGGTTCTCGTTCCTTATTCTCATGCCGGTGCCCAAAGAACTAAATATATCCCCTTTTGCAATGGGGTCGCCCACTGTTCTGATATAGGTCATGTTGCCAAATACAAATGGCGCCGATTTAAAGCCCCAAATTGCACGGTTATTGTACAATACGGTTTCCCAGTTGATAGTTAATCTTGAGCCTCCATTTATTTGTTCTTTATTCAATTGGGGAATACCATAAATACTATTGATTCTTAGTGGGTCGTTGTATTTATTCTTTAATGTTTGTGTAAAACTCAGGTTTAATATTTGACGATAACCAAAGCCATTGTCTAAATATTTTAATTTACTAAACTGTTCTAGACTTGCTAAGAATCTAAAATCTTGCAAGGACTTATCCATATAACTGCTTGCAATATTGGCAATAATATGTGTGTAGTTTTCTTTCTTAGAAAGCTTATGTTGTTCAAATTTAAATCCAAGATAGGGGGCAAGTTCGCCCTCAATTTGATACCTACCTGTTGTCCAGGTCAAAGTTCGTCCGATAGGTAAATCCTCGTACCTGCCTAAGCCGTATAAATACCTTGTTCTATAAACAGAT
This sequence comes from Asinibacterium sp., assembly GCA_041303215.1. GTDB lineage: Bacteria > Bacteroidota > Bacteroidia > Chitinophagales > Chitinophagaceae > Sediminibacterium. The sequence goes on from JBFYPO010000055.1 coordinate 14,658, forward strand.
TGTCGAACAATGGTATAGGAAACAAAATCTGCAATTAAATTTTGATAGTTTCTATCTAATTGTAATTGATAATCGATGGGTCTTTCTTTAAAATTATTTTCAAGGTGTCGGTACTGTATAAATCTTCTGTCCTCATTGCTTTTAATGAGTTTCTTTTGTTTGGACAATTGATACCCAATCCAGATGTCTTTATGGATCAGGTCATAATTGATTTCTTGGTCAAATATACCTGCCCACCTATCTGGAAAGACGTTTTTATTAGTAGCTTCTAAATATTCCATACCGCCCAGCCATTTACTATTGGGGTGGAGGATCGGTCTTTGAACACTGATGTATTTTTTTTGAGCAGACAGTATATTATTGACCATATTGTTACCATACTGATTGATCCCTGCATTCAATGAAATAAAACTACCCATGATATTGCTTAGTCCAAGATCGTAACCCCATCCAGATTTTGGCGTTCTTTCATTTTCGAAATTTTGAATCAATTGAACACTGTTTCCCGTACCGCCTAAATTGATATTATTTACTTTGGCACTATAGGCTTTACTATTATTGATGAGTACTTCGCCCCCATAGGAGAATAAATCTTTCGTAACTACTAGGAGGTCTACTTGATTGGTATCATAAGGGGTTGGGATTGCAGTTATCTTTGCATCTTGTATATAAGCAAGATCCCTTAACCATTTTTCATTATAGGCTATAATGGATGGATCAAATAAATCCCATTCTTTAAAGAATAAGTTTTCTCTAATGGCCCTTGTGTTAGAATTAGAATGTAATTTATTACCAAGCTTTGAGAAAAAATCTTTAAAAGTAGATTCTTGTGAATCTATACTAGTGGAGAAATTATGTTGTTCTATCGTAATGCTATTGATTCTTTTTCCTGTATAGGATTTTAAGGAGGCAATGTTATTGAATAAATAGATTCTTGTACTATCTGTCATCGAAAGGGCCTTGCCTGTGACAGCGTCTTTGATCCTATTGATCAAGCTTGTTTGTGCTATTAGATTGTGCACAAACAAGCTTAAAAGAATAGTGATGAAAAGAATCTTTTTACGCATTCGTTTATAGCACTTTTACTGCTCTTTGTTTCAAGGATGCAATGGGTATATTAAGTAATTTTCCAATGACTTGTCCATTTCTGTAACTGATCACTCTTAAAATAGTTACATCTTCTGGAATCAAAACGGGGTCTTTAAAATGGTTACTATATTGATCCGGCATAGACTCATCGATGGTATAATAAAAATCTAAACCTTCCACTTCGCCTTCCATATGCGCAAACAACTCGCCTTTGGTATTTAAAGTGGTCGTTACAATTGGGTCATACATGCTTTTAGCATACTTAATTTTTAAGGTATCAAGGATCGCGAAATGATTTTCTACCTTCTTGCTGAATCTACTCCAGTCCTTATTTGATTTTTGAGACCAAGCAACTTCTGCAATCGCCATCAACCTTGGCCATGCCATGTATTCTGCATTTCTGATATTTTGTAATTGCTCTGTCCATAAATTTCCTTGGTTGCCAAGGATATACTTTTCATCTACTCCTTCTGGTACTGGTTCAAAGCTGTAGGTTTTCTTCATCCTTAAACCTGCATATACTGCACCTTCTGCAGTAGCTTCACCTTGGTAGTAGTCTAAATAATTATGAGAACTTGGGCTCATGACTACAGGATGTTTTTGTTTTGCTGCCTCTGCACCCCCTTTAACACCTCTCCAACTCATCACTGCTGCTTCTGGGGCTAAGCCACCTTCTAAAATTTCATCCCAACCCATTAATTTTTTTCCTTTGGATTGCATAATCTTTTCTACACGACGCACAAAATAACTTTGTACCTCTTCTTGATTTTTTAAATTTTCTTGTTGCATTAAGGCTTTAATGTCTGCGCTTTTTGCCCAATTGTTTTTAGCTGTTTCATCACCACCCATGTGGATGTATTCAAATGGGAATAAAGTAGCAAGCTCGCCAAAGATCAAATCAAGGTAGTCATAAACCATCTTTTTGGAAGGGTCAAGGTTGTTGTCAATTTTTGCTGTAATATGTCCATTCATACCTGACCAGTCTATAAATTCCTCGCCGGTATTGACTTGATAAGGATAATTAGGCGTGGTGCTTAATTGAGGGTAAGCTGCTAAAAACGCCATGCTATGACCAGGTACATCAATTTCGGGCATAATTTCGATGTTTTTAGTTTTAGCATAGGCTACTAATTCTTTTATATCCTCCTGCGTATAAAATCCACCGTATGTTTTTGGTTCTTCACTTGCTGGCTTAGTTATATTATGCCATTTGCCAATTCTATTAGGCCTCCATGCGCCCACCTCGGTTAGCTTTGGTAGAGATTTAATTTCAACTCTCCATCCATGGTCGTCTGTTAAATGAAAATGTAATCTATTGAGCTTATACATTGTCATTTCATCTAAGATCTTTTTTACTTCTGCCACACTGAAAAAATGACGACTTACATCCAGCATAAATCCTCTCCATTCAAATCTTGGCTGATCTATTATTTGAACATAGGGCATCGTCCATTGAATAGTAGGATCTACTTGATTGCTATAGATGGCAGGAGGAAGTAATTGTAAAATACTTTGCCATGCATATAAGGCACCTGCATAAGTTTGTGCTTTTACTTGAATTCCTTTTTCGGTTACATTTAATTGATACCCTTCTTTGCCTAATGCATTGTCTTGAACTTGTTCAAAATGAATCGTTGCATTTTTTTGATTGACAGGAGTAATGATTTTACCAGTAGCTGTTTTTAACCTATGAACAATTTCCTTTTCTATTCCCACAAAACTACTAGGAAGCTGAATGCTAACTTGCTTGGGCAATTTAAAGACACCCCCAGTAACTTTAATAGAACTTGGTTCTGGGATAAGCTTTACTTGTTGTGCATTTAATTGAAAAAATACCAAAGAAGCTAAAAGGAATGAAATGATTTTTCGAGGTTGCATAAGGTTCATTTTATCGTTGCTTAAAGGTACTGAAAATAAAAAGCCCGACCACATTTCTGTAGTCGGGCTGTATAGATCTTATCCACTTGTTTGCTACGCATTCAAGTGTTTTTGGATACTTAGATTAGTATCTGTAAGCATCAGATTTAAATGGACCGGCTTTAGGTATACCTAAGTAAGCTGCTTGCTCGTCTGTTAATTCGTCTAATTGGGCACCTACTTTAGCTAAGTGTAATCTTGCTACCTTCTCATCTAGATGCTTAGGTAATACGTACACCTTATTTTCGTAGTTCTTGCTATTAGTCCATAATTCGATTTGTGCTAAAGTTTGGTTAGAGAAAGAGTTGCTCATCACAAAAGATGGGTGACCCGTTGCACAACCTAAGTTCACTAAACGTCCTTCAGCCAATACGATTACATCCTTACCATCGATATTGTATAAATCAACCTGTGGTTTGATGGTATCTTTTGTGTGACCATAATTCTTATTCAACCAAGCCATGTCAATTTCAATATCAAAGTGACCGATATTACATACAATCGCTTTGTCTTTCATTGCTCTAAAATGCTTCTCGTTGATTAAGTCGCGACAACCTGATGCAGTAACAATAATATCTGCTTCTTTAACAGCATCAATCATTCGCTTTACTTCAAATCCATCCATCGCTGCTTGTAAAGCACAGATTGGATCAATTTCAGTTACAATAACTCTACAACCAGCACCACGTAAAGAACCTGCAGAACCTTTACCTACGTCACCGTAAGAACCTACTACAGCTACTTTACCAGCCATCATTACATCAGTAGCACGACGAATCGCATCCACCAATGATTCTTGACAACCATATTTGTTATCGAATTTAGACTTAGTTACAGAATCGTTTACGTTGATCGCTGGCATTGGTAAAGTACCTTTAGCCATACGCTCATATAAACGGTGTACACCTGTTGTTGTTTCTTCACTCAAGCCTTTGATGCCAGCAACAAACTGAGGGTATTTATCCAATACCATATTTGTTAAGTCACCACCATCGTCTAAGATCATATTTAAAGGGCGATCTTCGCCACCGAAAAATAATGTTTGTTCAATACACCAATCGCCTTCTTCTACACTTTGTCCTTTCCATGCAAATACACCCACACCTGTTGCAGCAATGGCAGCAGCAGCTTGGTCTTGTGTAGAGAAGATATTACAAGAACTCCACTTTACTTCTGCACCTAAAGCAGTTAAAGTTTCAATCAATACTGCAGTTTGAATGGTCATGTGTAAACAACCTGCAATACGCGCACCTTTTAAAGGTTGGCTAGGACCATATTCTTCACGGATACTCATCAAACCTGGCATTTCTGCTTCAGCTAAACGAATTTCTTTACGACCCCAATCTGCTAGGGTAATATCAGCTACTTTATAAGGTAGGCTAAAATCAATGTTTTGTAAACCTGACATATTTAATAATTTAGGGTGTAAAGGTAGTTTTGTAGGATAAAATAATAAAATATATCTAAAATTTAGTGTAATATGCTATTATATAGTAATTTTATTACATTAAATCCTATATAGAGATGAAAAACAAGACTCAAACAGTCGAATCGGCTAACGCTATTGCTGGTTCGAATGATTTACATCAACAAACGGTACCATTAGATGTGAAAGACATGGCTATTTTGAAGTTGTTACAGCAAAATGCCAGAATGAGTGTAAAAGAAATTGCTGAGTCAGTTCAATTGAGTACGACACCCGTGCATGAAAGAATTAAAAGATTAGAGGCTTCTGGTGTGATCAAACAATATGCGGCCTTAGTGGATGGGGCTAAAATAAAGAAGGGGCTGATGGTGATCTGTTATGTTTCTTTAAATCAACATAGTAAAAAGTCTGGAACCCAATTCATTCAACTTATCAATGATTTGCCCGAAGTGGTGGAGTGTTATAGCATTTCTGGGGAATTCGATTTTATGTTAAAAATTGTTGCCGAAGACATGAATAGCTATTATAATTTTCATGTCAACAAATTAAGCCAGGCCGAAAATATTGGACAAGTGCAGAGTGTGTTCATTATGGGTGTCGTAAAGCAGACCCATGTATTGGTGTAGGGGCTTGCATTTGCATGTAGGTTAAAAGGTCAATCGCATCACATAATCATCCATATAAAAGCCATTACCTATATCAAATTTATATTCTTGTTCTTTTATAAATCCATTTTTCAGGTAAAAGGTATACGCTGTGTTATGTTTGTTCACTTGTAAAAATAGGGAAGAACCGCCTTCTGAAGAAGCCTGCTCAATCGCTTTGTTTAAAAGCGCTTTGCCAGCCCCTGTGCCATGTGCAGCAGGTAGTACATATAATTTATTAAGCTTGAATTGCTTTAGTTGCTTGCAATTGCTTTCTGTATCAATTTCAGCTGCATCTTTTGCTTCTTCACTGACAGAACAAAATCCAATATCGGATCCATTTAAATTTGCAATATAAAACTGATGTCCTTTTGAAAATTGTTCTGCTAAGGAGTCATCGCTATACATCCAGTCCAACATAAAGTCAATCTGCTCCTGTGTAATAATATGTCCATAAGTACTAGGCCAAGTGCGTTCCGAAACAGATCGGATGAAAGCACGATCCTCAAGGGTAGCTGGTCTTATTTTTATATTGTTCATAAAAATAGGGTATCATAAACGAGCCTCCGTAGGAGGCTCGTTCTGTAATTTATAATTGCGCTAAACTTTCTTCAATGGTTTGTATTCTTGCTAAAGCATCTGCCTTTTTCTTTTGTTCGATTGCAATGACTTCGGGCTTTGCATTTTGAACAAACTTCTCATTGCTCAATTTCTTTTCAACTGATTCTAGGAATCCTTTTTGATGCGCTAAATCTTTTAATAAATTATCTTTTAAGTTGGCAGTATCAATCGCTTGATCTGCTACGATATAAAATTTATCTTTTTCTAACGCAACCACAATGCTAGATCCAATAGGGCTAGAAGTATAAGCGATACTTTTAGCATTGACTTGTTTTGCTAAAATGTTTGCGATCGTTTGATAAGCAGCATTATCAACAGATTGAATATGTAAATCAATCATATCTTTTGGCTTGATCTGATTTTTATTTCTTGCATCACGTAAAGTAGAAATCACATTCTTTAACAATGCGCCAGCAGTTAAGATAGACTGGTCTACCTTGCCGATTGCTTCATATTCTTTTACACACAAATCTTCGGTCTGTGATTTCAAAGCATGGTGTAACTCTTCTGTGATAAATGGCATGAAAGGGTGTAGCAGTTGCAATAAGGAGTCATAAAATTCAATGCTCTTATGGTAGACATCCGCATGAATGGGTTGCTCAAAGCCAGGCTTGATCCATTCCAAATACCAACTGCAATAATCATCCCAAATTAATCCGTAGATCGTTTTTAAAGCTTCACTTAAACGAAACTCTTTTAACATGTCATCTACTTCTATTTGCGTAGCACTTAGTTTTGCTTGGAACCAATCCATAGCAAATGCTGCATCTTGCTCTACTTTGCCTTCTGTGCTAATACGTGGCTCCCACATCTTCAACAGTTTGGCCGCGTTCCAAAGTTTGCTATTAAAATTTCTTCCTTGTTCTAAGGTCGATTCATCGAATAATAAATCGTTTCCAGCAGGAGAAGCAATCATAATACCAAATCGAACAGCGTCCGCACCATATTGATCAATAAGCCCTAATAAGTCTGGAGAATTACCCAAACTTTTACTCATTTTTCTGCCTTGCTTATCACGAACAATACCAGTAAAGTAAACATCTTTGAATGGTATTTTACCCATATACTCTTCGCCTGCCATAATCATACGTGCCACCCAGAAGAAAATAATTTCTGGAGCAGTCACTAAAGTGCTGGTAGGGTAGTAATAATTAATCTCTGCGTTATTAGGATTGGACATGCCTTTAAATACTTCAATAGGCCATAACCAACTACTAAACCAAGTATCTAAACAATCTGCATCCTGTGTTAAAGTTTTACCTTTTGTTTCAGGATATTTTTCATTGACAGCTGCTTCGTTTTCTGCTACATATACTTTGCCTTCTTCGTCGTACCAGGCAGGGATACGGTGTCCCCACCATAATTGACGGCTAATACACCAGTCCTTAATATTATCCATCCAGTGACGGTAGACGTTTTTAAATTTAGCAGGATGAAATTGAATTTCATCGCTCATCACCGCTTCCAAAGCGGGTCCTGCCAACTGCTTCATATCCACCCACCATTGTAAACTTAATCTTGGCTCCACAATAGCATCCGTTCTTTCACTAAATCCTACTTGATTGACATAATCTTCTAGCTTCACTAAATTGCCACTCGCTTCTAAGTCGGCTGCAATGATTTTTCTAACATCGATACGATCTTTGCCAATATACATAGGAGCTGCTTCGTTCATCGTGCCATCCTCATTCAAAGTTTCAATCACTTCTAATCCATGTTTTTGTCCCAGGTTAAAGTCATTGATATCATGGGCTGGAGTCACTTTTAGGGCGCCAGTTCCAAATTCCATTTCAATATAGTCATCGGCTATTATAGGAATGCGACGATTGATCATTGGAACAAAAGCAAACTGACCCACTAAATGTTTGTAACGATCATCCTTAGGGTGAACACAAATGGCAGTATCACCAAAAATAGTTTCAGGGCGAACAGTAGCAATTGTAATATAGTCATCCCCTGGCATGTCTAATTTGTACCTGATATGGTACATCTTGCCATTCACTTCTTTATGGATTACTTCTTCATCACTTAAAGCGGTTTTAGCGCGTACATCCCAGTTGATCATACGTTTGCCGCGATAAATTTTTCCTTTATTGTATAAGTCTACAAATACTTTTATGACTGTTTCATAATAATCTGGGTCCATCGTGAAGGAAGTGCGTTCCCAATCCAAACTACAGCCCATCTTTCTTAATTGTTGCAAAATGATACCACCGTATTTTTCCTTCCACTCCCAAGCATAGCTCAAAAATTCATCTCTACTTAAAGAGGATTTTGCAATGCCTCTTTCCCTTAACATGGCTACCACTTTTGCCTCTGTTGCAATAGATGCATGATCGGTACCTGGCACCCAACATGGATTCATGCCTTGCATTCTTGCGCGACGTACTAAGATATCTTGAATGGTATTATTTAAGCAATGTCCCATATGCAACACGCCGGTTACATTGGGGGGAGGTATGACCACCGTGTATGCAGGTTTATCATTAGGTACACTATGAAAATAACCTTGGTCAATCCAATGTTGGTACCATTTTGTTTCTACTGCTCCAGGGGTAAAATTTTTGCTTAATTCCATGCTAATTGCTTTTCCTATAATGAGTTACAAAAATAAGGAAAAGCCGCAAGCTATTATTGACAAAAAAATACGAACTTGGCGCCAATGGAATTTGCTATTGTAGACATAGAAACCACCGGAGGAATGCCCCATATGCATGGGATCACCGAAATTGCGATTGTGATGCACAATGGTACAGAAGTGACAGGTAAATATGTAACCTTGGTGAATCCGAGACAAAAAATCCCTCCATTTATCGTCAATATGACCGGCATAAGTGATGCTATGGTGGCGGAAGCGCCTCTTTTTGAAGAAGTAGCCCCTCAGATTTACAATCTGTTGAAAGACCGCATTTTTGTGGCGCATAATGTAAGTTTTGACTATTCTTTTGTCCACTATTTATTGGGTAAGTCTGGCTTTCAATGGTCGGCGCCTAAATTATGTACCATCCGTTTGAGTAAAAAAGTTTTCCCTGGCCTAGAGAAATATGGACTGGGTTCATTGACGAGAGACTTGGGCATTAAGATAGAAGGAAGGCACCGAGCTTGGGGTGATGCGCAAGCAACTGCAGAAGTGTTGACGATGGCCATTGAAAAAGAGGGGATGGCGCCAATTCATACATTATTGAATAAAAAAGAACCACGAAAAAAAATAGCGCCACCAAGTTCAGCAACCGGTGACGCTAAAATATAAATCGTTTAAATCACTTGCCCCTGGTCGGCTGGCGAATGCTTATTAGATATTAATAAGCCGCTGTTACACCCGTGTAGTTTTGAGGGGTAATTTTTTTCAATTCTTTCTTTAAAGTAGCTGTTACTTTTAGTCCATCAATAAATTTATGCATCGATTTTTTATCGATCTTACTATTACCTCTTGTTAAATCTTTTAATGCCTCGTAGGGGTTCGGGTAATTTTCTCTACGTAAAATAGTCTGAATGGCTTCTGCAACCACGGCCCAGTTATTTTCTAGGTCTTCGTTGATTTTCACTTCATTTAAAATCAATTTACCCAATCCTTTCTCAATTGAATTGATCGCGATAGTAATATGTCCAACAGGAACACCAATGTTTCTAAGCACGGTTGAATCTGTTAAATCTCTTTGAAGCCTGCTAATAGGCAATTTAGCAGCTAAGTGTTCAAGGAGTGCATTTGCAATGCCAAGGTTCCCTTCGGCATTTTCAAAATCAATTGGATTTACTTTATGAGGCATTGCACTAGAGCCAACTTCGCCTTTTTTAGTTTGTTGTTTAAAGTAGTCCATGGAGATATAGGTCCAGATATCTCTTGCCAAGTCAATTAAAATAGTGTTGAGTCTTTTTAAGTTATCACAATGTGCGGCAAAATGATCGTAGTGCTCAATTTGTGTCGTAAACTGCATACGCTCTAATCCCAAGACGTCGTCTACAAATTCATTACCAAGGGATACCCAATTCTTTTTTGGGAAGGCAATATGATGTGCATTAAAGTTACCTGTTGCGCCACCAAATTTGGCTGCATAAGGAATACTTGTAAAGAGTTCAATTTGATGATTGATTCTTTCTACAAAGACCATGATCTCTTTTCCTAATGTGGTTGGTGAAGCAGATTGACCATGTGTTCTAGCCAATAAAGGTACTTTTTTCCACTGCTTTGCAAACTGATACAATCTATTTTGTAAGTTAATATAGGCAGGTAATATTTCTGACTCCATGGCATTTTTCCAACTCAAAGGAATCGCAGTATTATTGATATCTTGAGAAGTTAATCCAAAGTGAATCCATTCTTTTAATGCGCCGGCTTTATGTTCGTCTAAAATAGCTTTCAAAAAATATTCAACTGCTTTTACATCATGGTTCGTAGTAGCTTCAATGGCTTTAATTTTTTCTGCGTCGGCTTCAGAAAATTGGTCCACTACCTCTAATAAAGCTTTCCTTAATCCAACAGGCAGTTTAAAGAACTTTTTATCTGCTAAAAATAAAAAATAATGTACTTCCACTAACACCCTGTATTTGATCAATGCATATTCAGAGAAATAGGCACCTAGAGCTGCTGTTTGCTTGTGGTAACGACCATCGATTGGAGAAATAGCGCTTAATTGAGACATATAGTTTGCTTTAAAACAATTTGAATGAATATCTTTGCACAAAGTTAATTCAATTGGACAAGAGATGGCGCATTGGGGCGGTAAGTTATTTAAACACACGTCCATTATTATTGGGGATAGAAAAGGCAGGCTTATTGCCTGAGGTTGATTTATTCAAAGGCTATCCAGCTCAAATTGCCCAAGACCTATTAGAGGGTAAACTTGATATTGGCTTAGTGCCAGTGGCTGTTATACCATTGTTGAAAGAGGCGCATTTGGTATCTAATTATTGTATTGGAGCCGAGGGAGATGTGGCGAGTGTGTGCATTTTTAGTAAAGTACCCATGGCGCAAATAGAAAAGGTATACTTAGATTACCAGAGTAGAACCTCAGTGCAGTTGGCCCGTATTTTACTAGCAAATTATTGGGGAAAAGAAGTCATTTTCTTGCAAGCTCAAGAAGGATACATAGAAGAGATAGGAGGAACAACGGCAGGGGTTATTATTGGAGACCGCGCGTTGGTTGCTAGAGATCAATTCCCCTATATTTATGATTTAGCAGGCGCCTGGGTTAAACATACTGGGTTTCCATTTGTCTTTGCTACATGGGTTGCTAATAAGCCTATACCTAATGAATTCATAATTGCATTTGATAAAGCCATTGCTTATGGTTTGAGCCATTTGGAAGAGGTAATTGCAGACATACCTGTTTCGGCGCAGTCGTATAATTTATATCAATACTACACGGAGAACATCAGCTATTCCTTTACCGCGGAGAAAAAAGAGGGGATGAACTTGTTTTTAGAAT
>JBFYPO010000056.1:0-8130 GCA_041303215.1 Asinibacterium sp.
GTATAGCTTAAACCATAACCAAATGGATACAATGGCTCATTACTTACATCAATATAATTGGATTGAAATTTGGAGAACCATTTTCCAGTTAAAGGACGGCCTGTATTTTTGTGGTTATAATACAATGGAATTTGTCCCACATTTTGAGGGAAACTCATCGTCAATTTACCTGAAGGATTAACCCTACCTAATAGTGCATCTGCAATAGCGTCCCCTGCTTCGGAACCTGCAAACCAAACGTCTAAGATAGCAGGAACATTTTCATGTTCCCAGTTCAAAGTCAATGGACGACCATTGAACAACACCAATACCACCGGCTTGCCAGTAGCAACCAATGCTTTTAATAAACGCTTTTGTGCCTCTGGAATATCGATATTGGTTTTAGAAGCACTTTCCCCACTACTCTCAGCACCTTCTCCTAAAGCAGCTACTATAACATCCGCATCTGCACTCACTGCAATCGCTTCTTGAATCATTGCTTCTGCAGATCGATTGTCACGCGCGATATCCTTACCAAACATAGTCTGACGATTTTGCAATTCCGTATCCTCTTCTAAATTTGATCCTTTAGCATAGAGCACTTTCCCATTATTACCTACCGCATCTGTTAGTCCTTTCAATAAAGAGATTGACTTTGAATTATCTGCACCCACACTCCAAGTACCAGTCATATTTTCTTTTGCATCTGCAAGAGGACCAACCAATGCTATTTTCTTGCCAGTTGCAATTGGTAACACCTTATTATTTTTTAATAATACAAAACTCTGTGCTGCAATTTTTCTTGCCTCCGCTCTATTTGCCGCCGTGAATACTTCTGTGGTTGATCTTTGCTCGTTACAGTACCTATAAGGATCATCAAAAAGACCTAGTTGGTATTTAGCAATTAAAATACGCTCACAAGCTTTATTGATTTGTGCTAGGGTTACTTTTCCTTCTTGTAAGGATTTTTTCATGGTATTTAAAAAACCTTCTCCCACCATATCCATATCTACTCCTGCATTCATGGACATTGCATTCACTGTTTGTTCATCCCCCATCCCATGGTTCATCATTTCGGGGATACCTGTATAATCAGATACCACAAAGCCATTGAACTTCCATTGCTTTCTCAATACATCATCTACCAACCATTTATTTCCAGATGCAGGGACCCCATCAATTTCATTGAAAGAAACCATGACAGATGCAACTCCTGCATCCACAGCTGCTTTATAGGGAGGGAAATATTCGTTGTACATTCTAACACGACTCATGTCAGTTGTATTGTAATCTCTTCCACCTTCAGCAGCACCATACAATGCATAATGTTTTACACATGCTAAGATAGTATTAGGCGCAGCTAAGTCCTTCCCTTGATAACCTTCGACCATTGCTTTTGCAATGGCTGAACTTAAAAATGCATCTTCCCCATTTCCTTCAGATACCCTACCCCATCTTGGATCTCTCGTTAGATCCACCATTGGAGAGAAAGTCCATTGTATGCCGTCTGCACTTGCTTCGCTCGCTGCAATGCTTGCAGAACGCTTTACCAATTCCATATCCCATGTAGCAGACATCCCTAATGGGATAGGAAAAATTGTTTTATACCCATGTATCACATCCATTCCAAATAACAAAGGAATATGAAGTCTTGACTGATTCACCGCAAATTGTTGCAATTCTTTAATCTTGGTAACAGAACGGATATTAAAGACACCACCAACCTTGCCTGCTTTTACTTTATCCGCAATGTCAGAACTACTTACTGCCCCAGTTACAAAATCACTTGATGCAGGCAGGTTCAATTGACCTAATTTTTCTTCTAAAGTCATTTTTGACATCAATGCATTCACAAACTGATGCATTTTAGCCTCTTTATTTCCTTGTGCAAAACCAATCAAAACAAATAATATTCCTACTATTGTTAACTGAACTCTTTTCATAAATAACATTTTATAATTTCAATACACCTTAAAAAATAATGGTCGAAGCCGATTTTTCGGGCAGCGTAAAGTTAAATTTTTTCTGCTCAAAATCAATTGTAAAAACAGCTTCTTTACCTTTGTTTAAAGCCAGGAATACTTTTTTGCCATCTTGCCTTTTAAAACCAACGCTCTGAATTTGCGCATTGGTTGACTTTGTCTGAATTCGGTAAGTCCCAGGCAAGATATAAGGTGCAACTTGACCTATGATATAATAACTCACATTTCGTTGAATGTCAGATCCATCAATGGTCAATGCGCCTAAACATTCCGTACAGCCACCTGGCGTATGTGGGCCATAAGTTGGATCATTGGCTAAATTCCATTCCAATACCAAACTACTCCAATTCTCCATCGTACCCAATACCACATGTTCCATATGCCACATAAAATCATCTGCAAAATTACCTTTTGCTCCCGTCCATTGTTCCGTAAAATAAATTTTTTTGTCAGGATGCGCTTGGTGCACTTTAGACAATGCCGATTCATGACCCAGGTATAAATGAAAAGCAGAAGCACTTACAAAAGGCTTTGCCAATGTATCATTTAGAATTTGAATTGGATAATCTGGTTGGTCTGCGTTATGATCCCAAATAACTATTTCTGTATGGATGCCCGCTTTTTTAAACGCTGGCCCTAAATGATTTTTAATAAAATTGGTTTGTTCCTCCGCCGTCATTAACATACTAGGATTGTTCCCTCCATGGGCTGGTTCATTTTGAATAGTAACAGCGTGAATCGACAATCCTTCTTGCTGCATGAGCTGAATGTATTGCACAAAATACTGTGCATAACTCGCAAAATATTTGGGCAATAGATGTCCGCCTTTAGAATGACCATTGTCTTTCATCCATATTGGTGGGCTCCATGGAGTAGCCATTAATTTTAATGCTGGCTGGATGGCTTTGATTTCTTTTAATATTGGGATTAAATGAACAAGATCTGGAGTGATAGACATTTTCTTTAAATCAGGATCAACTTCACCAAGAGCAAGGTCGTCATAACTAAATACGTTGGCATCTAAATCTGAAGCACCCAAACTGATTCTTAGATAATTGATATGAATGCCATTGTCTTGTTGACCAAATAGTTCATTTAAAATAGACTGTCTTTTCTCCTTAGGCATTTGATGAAGTAAAGCAGCGCTTCCCCCAGTTAAAGTATAGCCAAACCCTTCTATTTTTTGAAATTGAATGGCATCATTCACATATACAGTATCTCTTAAAGCAAGTTGACTCAATTGTTTTGTTGACAAGAGAGGTGCTACATTTCGCTGAAGTAATAATCGACCGTCTGCTGTTGTCACAGTTTGAATAAACTGACTCTTTCCCTCTGAGATCAGTAAAAGCAAACCAATTAAAATCGATATCGTTTGTTTCATAAACAACATTTAATGCGAATAAATATACAATGAAATTGGCTTAAAAATGGTAAGTTTAGGTATGCATAGCTTGGTCCATAAATTTCAGATTCAATTGCTAGGAGATCATGCCATCCAATTCAAATTAAACAAAGGGTTAAAGGATGGGATGGATCAAGATTTACTAACACTAGCTCAATACCTAAAAGACAAGAAAATACAAGGCATTAAGGATGTCATTTTAGCCTATGAGACAATTACCCTCATTTATGATATCTTATTATTCGATACAAACCCCTACTTATTGGCCAATCAATTATTAGCAGATTTTATTGCTGAATTTGAAAATCTAATTACTTCCAAAACTACAGCAAGATTGATTGAAGTGCCTGTTTGTTATGACCCAAGTTTAGGAATCGATTTGGGCAATGCTGTTCAATTGACAAAATGTAGTATTGATGAATTCATACAACAACATACTGCACAAATTTACACCGTTTACTGTCTAGGTTTTTTACCAGGGTTTGCCTATATGGGAGATGTCCCTGAAAAAATTCAACTACCTAGACATCCACAACCAAGAGCAAAAGTGAGTGCTGGAAGCGTAGGCATTGCAGGCACACAGACAGGAATTTATCCATTGGATTCGCCAGGTGGTTGGCAAATTATCGGACGTACACCCATCAAAATATTTGATTCAAAAAATCAATCCCTCACGCTTTTTAAAGCAGGTGACCAAGTTCAATTTAAACCAATCTCTTTGGCATCTTTTCATCAATTAAATAAGCAGGAAGATGTCCATTAAAATTATAAAGAAAGGTTTGTCTGATCGAATCATTGATCAAGGCAGGTATGGCTATCAAGATTTAGGCATCCAACCTTCTGGCCCAATGGATTATGTATCTGCTCAATTAGCAAATGCTATCCTAGAAAATGAGTTAAACCATCCGGTATTTGAATTGCATTTTCCAGCAGCTGTATTTGAATTTGAAACCACTATGTTTATCTGTATTACTGGCGCCAATTTTGTACCAGTCATCAATGAAAAAAGTGTGGTACTCAATACTCCTATTTTAGTACACGCAAAAGATCAGCTAAGTTTTTTGCAACCACTGGAGGGTAGAACTGCCTATATTGCGTTTAAAGGACAACTGGACGAAGCATCCATTTTTCTGAATAGTTATAGCAGTTTTAATACTACTTTGAACAAAGCAGCACATTTTAAAATTATTGTGGATACTAGTTATCAAGGTGGCATCAACTCAAAAATACAACACATAGTAAAAGAGGTCTTATCTTCTTTTGACCATGACCCTGTTTTTAGATTTATTCCCGGACCAGCATGGAAGGACCTTGACCCTACTTCTATTAAATTATTATTAGAACAACCTTTTACGATTGATCCAAAATCAAACCGAATGGGCTTCTTTTTGAATGGCCCATCAATCCAATTAATAGAGCCAAAACAATACCGCTCCAGTGCTGTAACGAGGGGAACGCTACAGCTACTTCCCAATGGACATATAATTGTCTTAATGGCTGACCATCAGACAATTGGAGGATATGCTAATTTGGGTCAAATAATTTTGGTAGATTTACCAAGGTTTGCTCAATTAAACAACCATAGTCATTTTAAGTTAAGCTTAACGAATGTTCAAACAGCACATCAACTCTACAGAACAAAGCAGTCTTGGTTTATCCATTGACATCAACTGTGATATGGGAGAGGGCATGGAAAATGATGCAGCATTAATGCCCTATATCAGCAGTGCAAATATTGCTTGTGGCTACCATGCTGGTAATGTGGATACCATCAAAAAAACAATCGAATTAGCCTTATTAAATCAGGTGGCAATAGGTGCGCACCCAAGTTACAATGACAGGGAAAATTTTGGAAGGCTATCTCATTCCATTTCATTAATTGAACTCGCAGAATTGATTGGTGAGCAACTTTATATATTTGAAAAAATCGCCCAACAAATGGGTTGTAACATTCATCATATAAAATTACATGGCGCTTTATACAATGATTGTGCAAAAGATGCCATGGCAAGTAAGATTGTTGCACAGACAATACAAGCAATAGACCCCTCTATCCTACTTTATGGATTAAGTGGCAGTCATACCACCTTGGAAGCAAAAAAAGTTGGCCTACAAACGATACAAGAAGCATTTGCAGACAGAACTTATCAAGCCAATGGACAGCTGACACCTAGACATATGGACCGTGCAATTATTGAAGATCCTATAGAAGCAAGTAACCAAGTTTTATCTATGGTGTTTGATCAACATATCAAGGCACTTGATGGAAGTCAGGTTGAAGTTAAAGCAGATACGATATGTATCCATGGTGACCATCCAGCCGCATTGGATATTGCCATACATCTTTTCAAAACATTACAACAATATCAGATTGAAATCAAACAACCCTAAGTCATCAAAGCCCCTTTCTTCATTGACAGGTATTAGTTTAGGAGCAGCTTTTTTGATGGCGAACTCCTCTATCGGTCCAGGCTTTCTTACACAAACTTCTTTTTATACCGAACAATTATTGACCAGTTTTGGATTTGTCATTTTGATTTCAATTTTATTGGACTTTGGCGCACAGATCAATATTTGGAGAGCCATTACACTAAGCGGGATGCGCGCTCAAGAAATTGCCAATCAATTACTCCCAGGCCTTGGTTACCTTTTATCGCTTTCTGTCGTAGTAGGTGGCTTTGCATTTAACATTGGTAACATTGCCGGTTGTGGTCTAGCATTAAATTTATTAACCGGAATAAGCTTTGCCAAAGGTGCTCTCTTAAGTGGCATCATCGCAATACTAATTTTCTGGATCGATGAAATTGGAAAAATGCTTGATCGTCTTACTCAATTTTTAGGCATTATTAAAATTAGCCTTACATTATTAATTGTGTATGCAGCCAATCCCCCCATTCTTACTGCAGTGCAACATAGTTTTGTACCTGAACAAATTTCATTACTAGCCATTGTCACCATCGTTGGTGGAACTGTGGGTGGTTATATCACTTTTTCTGGAGCACATCGATTGGTGGATGCAGGCATAGTAGGTCCTGAGCATATTCCATTTGTAACCAAGAGTGCAAGTAGAGGTATTCTTATTTCTTCCTTTATGCGCTTTATTTTATTTTTAGCAGTCGTAGGAGTAGTAGCACAAGGAGTTCATCTAGACAAGAACAATCCTGCTGCCACAGTATTTGAAACAGCAGGAGGTAGATGGGGCTTGCTTGTATTTGGTATTGTTTTATGGAGTGCAGCCATATCCTCTGTAATAGGTGCTTCTTATACCTCCTACTCATTTATAAAAAAATTAGACCTCCCATTTTTAAATCATGAAAGATTTGCAATCAGTGGGTTTATACTAGTGTCCACTTGTCTATTCATTTGGATTGGCAAGCCTAAAGAATTATTACTCTTTGCTGGATTGATCAATGGATTTATTCTTCCATTTGCACTCGCCATAATGTTGATTGCAAGCAGGAAGATACCCGTCCTAAAACAATATAAATATCCATTGTGGATTGAGCTTGCAGGATGGCTGGTGGTCTTATTAATGGGCGCTATGAGCGTTTATGCACTTTTTGATACTTGGCTAAAATAAATCTAATTCACTTTCATATCTGTATCTAATAGATCCATTTTTTGCTCTTTTGGTTTTACGCCAAAATTATAACGGAGGTTGATACCAAATCGCCTTGAATCATTTTCTCTAAATCCAACTGCATAGATACTTCCTTGTTGTAAGGTAAACGTATTCTTATTGGTAAAGAAAATGTCATTCATTGATAGGGTCACCGTGAGCTTTTTATTTAAAAATTGTCTATTCAAAGAACTATTCAATTGTCCAAAATTATCCAATTCATAAAATTGTTGTTGACCATTGGTTCTCCAAAATCCATTGATAGTAAATGTAGAAAGCTTGTCTAATTTAAGGGACTGAAAAGTAAAAAATGTCCAAGTGGCTTTATCAAATTCGATAGGCTTTTGCTCATAAATACCATTGTATACATTTCGGTTATATTGTGCCCCTAGCACTGCGAAAAAAGCTTTGCCAGGAGGGATCACTGCTATCCCTCTAAAATAGGTCTCCTTACTTCTACCAAGGTTGTCATAGGTACGATATGCTATTTGTTTGTTGGTAGGAGATTGGTAAACAACATTGGTAAAAATATCTTTGGTTTCATTGATACCAAAAGCAAATAAAGGCTTGTCATCGACACTGATATTGGCTTCATAGTTAGATGTAAACTGTGGCTTTAAACTTGGATTACCTGACTCATATAAAAATGGATCAATGTATCTAGGAAACGGATTTAGGAATTCATAACTAGGTCTACTAATGGTCTTGCGATACACTAAATATCCCCTCATTTCATATCCTGCCACCTTAATTAATTTGCGACTTAAAAAAACATAAGGAAAAGCATCCGTTCGATTCAATGAAAAAGAGGTATCTGAAGGTATCTTTTGATTGCCTTGCATGATGGTCTGCTCTACCCTAGTTCCAACTTTTAAAATGACCGCACCCCATGTTTTAGAGCCTTGTAGATAACCTGCATTAATTTGTTCTTTAAAACTATATGCACTTGTTCTAAAAATATCTTTTACCGATACCCCGTTTACATCCTTTTGATAATTCGCATTATTTCGGAAAGTTAAAATGCTAGACTTTAATCCAGCTTCAATGGTCATACCTAAATGACTCTTTTTATAATCTGTTTGATAGGTATAAAAATCTCTGTCATTTGAAAAATCACCTGCCCCTTTAGAAGCCAATACACCAGATAA
>JBFYPO010000057.1:0-8458 GCA_041303215.1 Asinibacterium sp.
TGGCATCAGTCAAATTATGGGAAAAACACAAACATGGATGAGTGGTTCGGTAAAATTTTCTGTTGAATACAAAAAAGCATTTTGGAAAGACAATGGGTTTTCCGGATGTGTATTTAGTCATTCGGGTTTAGCCACTGAGATATACGATCATTCTAATTATGAAAATACAAAATTTTCATTAATGGGTTTTTTAAATGGATCCGCTTATCATTATACTCAGGTAGAAAGAAAAGAAAAAGTGATTGCACAATTGAAAAATTATTTTGGGGAGGAAGCGGAAATATTTGAAAGTTATAATGATAAAATTTGGGAAGATAAATATATAAATGCAAATGAAGATTCGTTTTTACCACCTCATTTTAATAATGGACACGATGTGTATAAAGATAGTTTTATGAACGGAAAACTTTTTTTCACAGGTACAGAAACTTCAAATACATTTAGTGGTTATATGGAAGGCGCAATTATTGCTTCAACATTGATCTCAAAAAGAGTCGCTAAAAAAATTAACACCTGTCTTTAACAACATCTTCTTTAAATTGAAGAATTTGTTTCTTCATTTCTCTAATCTCCTTCATCTTTTGTTCTAACGAAGTCAACTTATCATCGAGGATTTCAAGTTTTTGTTTCTTTGTATATTTTCTATTATACCAAGCATCAATGATTTGACCTATTTCCTTGATTGTGAATCCAATAGATTTGGCGTCACTGATGAATTCAAGTTTTTCAATCGTCACATCGTCATAGTGGTAATAATTATTTGACTTAACCGATGCATCTTGTTTGCCCTCAATTAAACCTGACTTCTCATAGAAGCGAATCGTATGAGTAGAAATCCCTGTTTTTTTGGATAGTTCGTTTATTAACATATTACAAATATAAGGTGTTGACAAATAAATATCAACTATAGACTATACTCTAATGTTGTTAGTTTGAAAATAACCAAATAGTTTCGTTGATCATAAAATAAATCAAAAAATGAAAAAGACAGTATTGATTACAGGAACTTCAAGTGGTATCGGGAAAGCAACTGTAGTAGAGTTCGCAAAAATGGGTTGGAACGTTATTGCTACTCAAAGAAACCCTGAGAAAGAAACAGATTTCGGTATGTTTGCTAATGTTAAATTGTACGCTTTGGATGTTACTAATCTTGAAAGTATTCAATATACAATTTCCCAGGCTCAAAAGGATTTCGGGAGTATTGATGTGGTTGTAAATAATGCAGGATATGGAGTGGATGGTGCATTTGAAGCGATGACTGATGAAATCATTGAGAAACAATTTAATACTAATGTTTTTGGATTGATGCGTGTGACAAGAGAAGCAATAAAACATATGAGACCAAATGGGGGTGGAACGATAATTCAAATCTCAAGCATGGGAGGTAAAATTACCTTCCCTTTATATAGTATATACCACGCTACCAAATTCGCAGTAGAAGGATTTACGGAATCATTACATTATGAGTTGAGACAATTTAATATCAAAATGAAACTGATTGAGCCTGGCCCAATTGTCACTGACTTTTACGGCAGGAGTCGTCTATTTATCAAACCTACTGATACGAATTTATATGATGGGTTTATTCAAAAATTTAATGAAGCTGCTGAAAAAGTAATGAAAGAAGCAGAGGGGCCAGAAGTAGTAGCTAAGATGATATACACATCCGCTATCGACAATAGTAGCCAAATGAGATATGCAGTAGGCAAACCAGGTCCTATGTTGTTGATGCTAAGAAAGTTGCTTTCTGATAAGTTGTACTTTTTGATGGTCAGAAAAAGTTATAATTTATAATCAAAATACATGAAAGTTAAGGACTTATGTTAAATGTTGTTTTTTTATTGTTATACATTATAACAACATTTGAATATTTGTATATTTACAAATGAATAATTTAATCAAATACATACTAATATCATCAGGTCTAATTGATTTTCACATTAAAGAAAGTATATCAAGTTATACTTATGCTAAAGCATATTTTGATTTAAAAATACTTGTTAAGAATAACATCAAGGACTTGCTTTTAATTACAATAGGTGTTTTCTCAGCTACGTTTGGTTTTAAAGGATTCTTGTTAACAAATCATTTTATTGATGGGGGTGCAACCGGCATTTCTTTGCTTATTTCAAATTTGACAACTATTCCATTGTACCTTTTAATTATTATTGTAAACATTCCTTTTGTCTTTTTAGGCTTCCGAATGTTTGGAACTCAATTTGTCATAAAGACATCTTTGGCTATTATTGGATTAGCCTATTGCTTGGCTAATTTAAATTTCCCCAACGTAACTAATAATGATATACTTGTTGCTATTTTCGGTGGATTTTTCTTAGGGGCGGGTATTGGGTTTACGATTAGAGGGGGAGCAGTAATTGATGGAACTGAAATTCTAGCCATATTTTTAAGTAAAAAAATTGGCACCACTATAGGAGACATAATCATTGTTATCAATATTTTAATTTTTTCTGCAGCCATCTATTTCCTTTCAGTAGAAATTGCTTTATTTTCCATGGTCACTTATCTTTCTGCTTCTAAAACACTTGATTTTATTGTAGATGGGATAGATGAATACATGGGTGTCACTATTGTTTCACCGCATTTTATTGAAATCAAAAGTATGATTATTAATAAAATGGAGAGAGGTATAACTGTCTATAAAGGTGAACGTGGATATGGCGCTAGGGGCGAAATGGCCGATGTTAATATTTTATATACTGTTGTTACAAGAATTGAGTTAAATAAAATTAAAACCGAAATTGAACTAATTGATCCAAATGCTTTTGTCGTAATACACAGTGTAAAGGATACAAAGGGAGGAATTGTCAAAAAGAAACCTTTAAAGTATTAATTTTCGAGATAAAATTTAATAAAGTCTTAGATGAAAAAACATGAATATCGAACAAATTTAATTTGGACTGGTAATTTAGGTCAAGGGACAGAAAAGTATAATGCATATACTAGAGACTATACAATTGAAGTTTTAAATAAAGCAGCTATTCTTGGTTCATCAGATCCGGCTTTTCTTGGCGATAAAAATAAACATAATCCAGAGGATCTTTTAGTGTCTTCAATTTCATCTTGTCATATGTTATGGTTCTTGCATTTAGCATCGGTGAACGGGATTGTGGTAATTGATTATACAGATACTGCCACCGGTGTTATGATTGAGAAGGAAGATGGTAGTGGTTATTTTGAATCCGTGACCTTACACCCAGTGGTTACAATAACGGATCCTGCCAAAATAGATGAAGCAAATGAAATGCATGGTCAAGCAAATAAGTTTTGCTTTATTTCTAATTCTTTGAATTTCAAAATTAAGCATAAGCCAATTACTCTAGTTGTAAATTGATATGTAGGATTGACATGTTAAATAATTGTAAATTCATTTTAAAGTGATATATATCACAAAGACTGATTTTTTGATTGCATAGTTTTGTTTTCTAAATTAATCATATGGAAAACGAAACAATTACACAAATGCCAAGAATTGGAGACATGGCTCCAGATTTTACAGTGACAACCACTACAGGCCCATTGACTTTGTCTGAGTACAACAAAGGAAACTGGATCATTATGTTCTCGCATCCAGCAGATTTTACACCTGTGTGTACGACCGAAATGAGTGGATTTGCAAAAGAAAAAGAATTTTTTGCAAAAAATAATACCAAATTATTAGGTTTAAGTATTGATAGCATCCATTCCCATATTGCTTGGGTAAATGCAGTGCACGAAAAGACAGGCGTATTGTTTGAGTTCCCTATCATTGCAGATATTGACATGAAGATCTCTAAATTATATGGTATGTTACAACCAGGAGAGAGCGAGACTGCAGCTGTTAGAGCTGTGTTCTTTATTGATCCTGCAGGTAAGATTCGAACTATTATGTATTATCCATTAAATGTGGGTAGAAACATGGCAGAAATTAAAAGGGTTTTGTTAGCGCTACAAACATCTTCTGAGCATGGTGTTGCTTGTCCATTAGATTGGGAGCCAGGTGATAAGGTGATTGTGTCAGCACCTAAAACTATTGAAGCATTAGCGGAGAGAAAGAAAAGCAATTTAGAAATGGTTGATTGGTATCTAGCCAAAAAGTCATTGTAAATAAAAGTTGATTTGGTTCGGTTTTTTTTAATGCCATTTAGCTTATTGCTAAGTGGCATTTTTATGTTCAGTGATATATGTCACCATTTTTCTTTTATAACAAAAATATCTTTGCGTTCTATATAAAAATATAATGATGAAAAGACAAAAATTAAGACAATTTGGATTGTACATGATGCTTGCAACTGGATTAAGTGCAAGCGCTCAAAATGCTACATCTGCTTTGTCTTTGGAAGATGCCATTCAAGCGGCACTACAAAACAATAAACAAGTGCTCATTGCTAAAGCAGAAGCTGCAATTGCACAATCAAATTATAAGCAAACTGAGGCAGTATGGTTGCCTCAATTAAATGTATCACATACGGCTTATAGTACAAATAATCCATTGAATGTTTTTGGTTTTAAATTACAACAAGCAGGCGTTCAACAACAAGATTTTAATCCAGCTACTTTAAATAATCCGGGTAATTACAATAACTACAATACACAAGTGGCACTTCAGCAACCAATTGTTAATGCAGATGCCATATTTATGCGAAAAGCGGCAAAATTGCAATCAGGTATGTATGAAGCGATGTCTGAAAGAACGAAAGAGGCAATTAGAATGCAAGTTATTCAGCAGTATCTTTTGTTAGAATTCTCTTACCAGTATGCTAATGTTGCTAAAGAAGGCTTAGTTACCATTGGTGCTATCTATAAATTGACTAAAGATAGATTTGATCAAGGTATGATGCAAAAGTCGGATTTATTAAATGTAGAAGTGCAAGTAAGAGCTGCAGAATTACAACAAAAACAAGCTCTTTCGCAAATTGAATCTGTTTCTGATCAGTTAAGTACATTAATGCACAGAGAAAAAGGGGTTGTCTATACTATACTGCCTTATTCATTATCTACTCAATTAGATTACGCTGATGCAGTATCAATGAATAGGTCAGATATAAGAGCTATGTCTGCTGCTTTAAATAGCTATGAAATGGCAATTAAAAGTACAAAACTTGGTTGGGCTCCAAGATTGAATGGTTTTGCAAATTACAATCTACATGATAAGTCAATCGGTATTAGTGGAGCTGATTCTTATATTGCTGGTGTGCAACTTTCATGGGATATTTTTAAAGGCAATCAAATTAAAAACAAGTCAAATACACAAAAGCTTGAAAAAGTAAAAGTGCAAGAGCAATTAAATAATCAAATAGAACAAGGTAATACTGAAATAGCAAGAACTAAAAGAGGCATTATTGATGCAAATTATAAAATAGCTCAACAAAATAAAGCTGTTGAGCAAGCGGATGAAGCTTTAAGAATATTAAAAAACAGGTATGAGCAAGGTTTAGTGAGTACAAATGATATTTTAATTGCACAAACCCAATTGTCACAACAAAAATTACAATTAGCGCAAGCGACTTTAGAACAAAAATCATCTATCAATTATTTAGAATTTTTGTCGCTTAAATAATCCTATAAAAATCAAAAATATATTTAAAATAAAAAAATCATGAATTATAAAAATTTAATTATTTATCCAGCTTTATTTACTTTGGCAATTACGATGCATGGATGTGCTGATGAGGTGAAGCCAAATGAAAAAGATAATACACAAGCAATAGCAGTTAAAGTAGCTAATTTAACAACAGGCTCGAATTTAAATGGATTATCTGTTACTGGACAAGTACAATCAGCACATTCAGCTAATGTTGCAACGCGAATGATGGGGTATATTACTAAAATTTATGTTAAAGCTGGTGATAGAGTTAAGGCAGGACAGTTGCTTTTTACTGTAAATAGTAATGACATCCAAGCAAAACAAGCACAAGTGGATGCGATGTTAAAACAAGCAGAAGCTGGTTTATTTGTTGCTCAAAAAGATTTTGATAGGTATACCGTTTTACATAAACAAAATAGTGCATCTGCAAAAGAATTAGAACAAGTGAATTTGCAGTTTCAGTCGGCCAAAGCGAATGTAGATGCTGCTAAAGCAATGCAAAGAGAAGTAAAATCACAATTAAATTACGCTAACGTAGTAGCCCCTTTTTCTGGTATTGTAACACAGAAGTTAGCTGAAGAAGGAAGTATGGCAAATCCAGGTATGCCAATTGTAACGATTGAGCAAGGAGGAAGTTTACAAATTACTGCGATGGTACCTGAAAATGAGATTGCAACATTAAATGTAGGAAACAAGGCTACAATTTCAGTTGAAGCTACGAATCAGACATTTGAATCCAATTTAATTGAG
Source organism: Asinibacterium sp. (assembly GCA_041303215.1). Lineage (GTDB taxonomy): Bacteria > Bacteroidota > Bacteroidia > Chitinophagales > Chitinophagaceae > Sediminibacterium. The sequence continues at coordinate 6,335 of JBFYPO010000057.1, forward strand.
ATTAACCCTTCTTCACAATTTACAGGAGGTCAATATATCATTAAGTTAAGTATTCCTGTAAATGAAGCATCGAAATTATTATCTGGAATGTATGCCAATGTCTTTATAAAAAATGGTTCAAAATCAAAGGAAATTAAATTGGATACGACTTCGGGCGTAATGATTCCTACTTCAGCATTGGTGTATAAGGATGAATTAGTTGGAGTGTATACTGTTAGCGCACAAAATACGGCGATGCTTAGATGGTTAAGAATTGGTAAAACCTTTGGTGATCAGGTAGAAGTTTTAGCAGGTTTGGCTAAAAACGAACCTTATATCTTAACAGCAGAGGGTAATTTATACAATGGTGCAAAATTGAGCATTAAATAATTAATTCAGTAGAATTATAAAATAATAAGAATGGAAAAAGGATTATCTGGTAATATAGCAAAAGGATTTTTGCAATCTAAATTGACCATTTTGTTGATGGTGGTCTTTTTATTAATTGGGGGGTATAGTACGATGTTGATGCCAAGAGAGGAAGAGCCTCAGATTAAGGTACCAATGGCTGATATATTTATTGGTTATCCTGGTGCTTCTCCAAAAGACGTTGAGACAAAAGTGGCAGCGCCGTTAGAAAAAGTAATTTCAAATATTAAAGGTGTTGAGTATGTGTATTCAACATCCATGAAAGGCCAATTGATGTTGATTGTTCAATTTTATGTAGGAGAAGATGTGGAGACCTCCATGGTAAAATTGTATAGTGAGATTTTAAAATACATGGATAAGATCCCCCAAGGAGCTACCATGCCATTAATTAAAACTAGAGCCATCGATGATGTGCCTGTTTTATCGTTTACATTATGGGGCGAGCAATATGATGACAATAGATTAAAATTATTAGGACAAGAAGTCGCAAATGAAGTCAAGAAAATTCCTAATGTATCTAATATTAATATCCTTGGTGGTAGAAGTAATGAAATTAAAGTTGTTTTAGATAAATCTAAAATGGCTTCTAATCATGTAGATTTCTTATCTATTACCAAAGCAATTCAAGGTAGTAATGCACAAATGGGTAGTGGAAATTTATTAACTAATGACACTAGTTTTTCTGTACAAACAGGTAATTTCCTTACTTCTTCAGAAGATGTTGCGTCATTGGTTGTAGGAATGAATGCTGGTATGCCGGTTTATTTAAAACAAATTGCCAGTATTGAGGAGGCTCCAGCTACTGCCGCGCAATATGTATCATTTGGCTATGGTAAAGCAGACACTTTAAGCAAAAAATATAAGTCTACTTATCCTGCGGTAACTTTTGCAATTGCAAAAAAACAGGGTGCTGATGCTATGCAATTATCAGATGAAATTATCAACAAAATAGAATCTTTAAAGAAGGATTTAATTCCATCTGATGTGGTTGTTTCATCCACTAGAAATTATGGCGAGTCCGCTGCGCACAAAGTAGGGGAATTATTGTTCCATCTTTTTATTGCCATTGTTGTAGTTACATTATTTGTAATGTTAGCAATGGGTTGGAGAGGCGGATTGGTCGTATTTTTATCAGTTCCGGTGACTTTTGCTTTGACGTTGTTTAGTTATTATATGCTGGACTACACCCTTAACAGAATCACTTTATTTGCATTGGTATTTATTACAGGAATTGTTGTGGATGACTCTATTATCATTGCCGAAAATATGCATAGGCATTTTAAAATGAAGAAATTACCGCCACTTCAAGCTGCGATTTATGCTATTAATGAAGTGGGTAATCCAACGATATTAGCAACTTTCACAGTGGTTGCAGCTGTATTACCAATGGCCTTTGTGTCTGGATTAATGGGACCTTATATGAGTCCGATGCCAATTGGTGCTTCAATTGCAATGATGTTGTCTTTGATCGTTGCTTTGACATTAACACCATATTTGGGGTATATTTTCCTAAGAGAGAAAGAAAAACATGGCATCACTCATGACGATCATCATGGCACCAAATTAGAAGAAACAGGAATTTATAAAATCTACAAATATGTAATAAATCCAATGTTGGAAACACGTTGGAAGAGATGGGCATTTGTAATGGGTACTTTTGTAGTACTCTTAGCTTCCATGCTTTTATTTTATACAAAATCGGTTGCAGTTAAAATG
>JBFYPO010000058.1:0-6281 GCA_041303215.1 Asinibacterium sp.
ACATTTTCGTAGAATCTTGCTTGTACACCATTGTCTGTATGAGAAAGTTCACATAATGCACCACTATCATGGTACCTAATTTTTGCCATCAACTCCATGGGTGCTGGTAAATGATCGTATTTGATCCAATTCATTTTAGCAACCAACATATCATTTTTGTCTAAATCGGATTCTTCACCAATTACGACCACATTATTGACAGGATCAATAGCAGTTACATATACAGGATGACCCATGGCTAATTCTAGGCCCTTTCTTTGTCCTATGGTATAGAAAGGATACCCTTTATGTTTGCCTAGCCTCTTTCCTTTTGTATCAACAAACCAACCGCCATTCACTTTTTCTTCTAAACCATCCACACGACGTTTTAAGAAACCTCTATAATCATTGTCTGGTACAAAACAAATTTCATAGCTCTCACTTTTTTTAGCGAGTTCTGGATAGCCCATGTCAATGGCCATTTGCTTGATAGCTGTTTTATGCATGCCGCCTAATGGAAGGATGGTGCGCTTTAATAGGTCTTGGTCCACGCCCCATAATACATAACTCTGATCTTTGGTTTCATCTAAGCCCTTTGATATTACATAACGTCCATTGGTATGTTGACGCACTTTAGCATAATGCCCAGTGGCTATAAAATCACATCCTAAAGCATCCGCTCTTTTTAATAAGGCACGCCATTTAATATGTGTATTGCACATCACACATGGATTAGGGGTCCTGCCAGCTAAGTATTCTTCTACAAAGTTTTCGATCACGAAATCTCCAAACTCTTCTCTAATATCCAATATATAATGTGGGAACCCGTTGTTCACGGCCGCCATCCTGGCGTCGTTAAAGGAATCGATATTGCAACAGCCTGTTTCTTTCCCATTGGCATTGCTGGTGGAGTAATCCCATGTTTTCATGGTAATACCTACTACTTCATATCCTTCGTTGTGTAAGAGTAATGCAGCGACAGTGCTGTCTATTCCGCCGCTCATTGCGACAAGTACTTTTCCTTTTTTGCTCATATTTCGGTGGCCAGTTAAAAGTTGGCTTAGCACAAAAGTAACAAAAAATTACTACCTTCATTGTCTTAGAAAGTTAAAATATACGAATATGATAAAGTTACAAGTCATCGGAAATTTAGGTAAGGACGCTGTGGTGAATAACGTCAATGGAAAGTCAGTGATTAATTTCAATGTAGCCCATACAGAGAAGTATAAGGACGCACAAGGGGTTCAAAAAGATAGGACTACTTGGGTAGATTGTTCTTATTGGACAGATCGCACTGCTGTTGCCCCTTATTTAAAGAAAGGAACACAAGTATATGTAGAAGGGACACCAGATGTAAGGTCTTATACGACTGCAGATGGACGTCAAGGTGCTTCTTTAACTTTAAGAATTGTTTCCGTGCAATTATTAGGTGCTAAACCATCTGGAGGAGCTGGAGGAGAGCAACCTAATTATGGCGGTGAGTCTAGTCCTGCTCAAAGCTACAATCCTGCACCTGCTGCTGGAGGAGATAGCACAGAAGCAATGGATGATTTACCTTTCTAAAACACTTTCAAGTTTTTATATTCAAGGGTGTACTGAACAGTACACCCTTTTTATTTGTAAATTTGTGCCATGCAATCTAATAATAATTATACTTACGAAGCATTGGCTGCATTCTCGGAAGCAGTTTTTTTAAAGATGGGTTGTTCCGCAAAAGATGCATCCTTGGCGACTAAAGTTTTATTGTCTGCCGATTTGAGAGGTATTGATAGCCATGGTATTGCTAGGTTAGTAGGCTATGTTAGGTTGTGGGAAGTGGGCAGGATCAATGCGACACCTACAATTAAAATAGTACATGAAACACCTTCTACTGCAGTGATTGATGGGGATAGGGGACTAGGATTGATTGTGGCTCCAAGAGCGATGGAGATTGCTATGGAAAAAGCAAGGCAAGTGGGTACAGGTTGGGTAAGTGTAAAAAACAGCAATCATTTTGGTATCGCTGGGTATCATGCGATGATGGCTTTAGAACAGGAGATGATTGGAATGGCAATGACCAATGCAAGTGCCTTAGTGGCACCTACCTATGCGGCTGAAAAATTATTGGGTACAAACCCCATTGCAGTAGCCATTCCTGCGGGGAATGAGCCGCCATTTGTAGCGGATTTTGCTACTACTACCGCTGCCAATGGTAAATTAGAAATTGCGCAAAGAAATCAAACTGATATTCCATTAGGTTGGGCGCAGGATGTGGATGGCAACCCAACACAGGATGCAAGTATCTTAAAAAAAGGTGGCGCATTGTTGCCATTGGGATCCGAGAAAGAACAGGGGAGTCATAAAGGGTATGCTCTAGGATCTATTGTAGATATTTTTTCTGCTGTCTTAAGTGGTGCAAGCTTTGGTCCATGGGCACCTCCTTTCCCTGCTTATGTGCCCATGCCAGAAAATATGCCTGGTGAAGGACTGGGACATTTTATTGGAGCAATGCGTATTGATGCATTCAGGCCTGCTGCTGATTTTAAAACTAATATGGATTTATGGTTGAATCGATTTAGAAATGCAACACCTGCTCATGGACAAGAAAAAGTGTATGTGGCGGGTGATATTGAAAGATCAATCGAATTGACACGAAGGCAAAATGGCATTCCTTTGGTGGATGCAGTACAGCAAGATCTAGCCGATCTTGCAACAAAAATGTCTTTGACATTTGAAGTCAAGAGCTAACAGCTGTTCATCCTTTTTGTGGTTATCTTTGATTTGAAAAAAATTATTGATTCTTTAATATACAGATGGCATGAAAGTAATGAAGTTCGGCGGAACCAGTGTGGGTAAGCCTGAGAGAATGCGTCAAATAGCGCAACTGATCACTGCAACAGAAGAGCCCGTAATGGTGGTTTTAAGTGCATTGAGTGGAACAACGAATGCATTAGTTGAAATAAGTAATCGCTTAGCTTTAGGGGATAAACAAGGCGCGAATGAAAAAATAGCAAGTTTAGAAATTCACTATAAAAATTTTATAGACGATTTACTTCAAGATACCAGCTTGCATAGCAGGGCGATGGAGATGATCAATGAACATTTTGAATTCTTAAGCATTACACAAAAAGTATCTTTAAGTGATGCATTGCAAAAAGATATCTTAGCACAAGGTGAATTAATGAGTACTAAATTATTTGCCTTGTTTTTAGAACAGGCTAAAATTGAACATGCTTTATTACCTGCATTGGATTTTATGCGTTTAGACCAGCATGATGAACCAGATTTGCCAATTATCCAAGAAAAATTAAAGGCAGTTTTGGCCCAACATCCAACTAAAAAGATTTTTGTTACCCAAGGATATATTTGTCGTAACGCAAAAGGGGAGGTGGATAATTTAAAGAGAGGAGGTAGTGATTATACTGCTTCTTTAATTGCAGCAGCTTTACACGCATCGGTTTGTGAAATTTGGACAGATATTGATGGGATGCACAATAATGATCCAAGGGTGGTTGATAAGACAGTAGCCATAGAACAATTGAGCTTTGATGAAGCTGCTGAGTTAGCCTACTTTGGTGCAAAAATTTTACATCCAACATGTATATGGCCTGCACAGCAAGAAAATATTCCTGTAAAATTATTAAACACCATGCAGCCAACAGCAGCAGGCACGGTGATTAAAAAAGAAGCCGGAACCGTTGGGGTGAAAGCAGTGGCAGCAAAAGATGATATTATTGCGGTGAAGATAAAAAGTACAAGGATGTTATTGGCGTATGGATTTTTGAGAAAGATTTTTGAAGTCTTTGAAAAATACAAAACATCAATTGATATGATTACTACTTCAGAGGTAGCGGTGTCTGTTACCATTGATAATGACATGCATCTTGACGAAATTATTTCAGAGTTGAGTAACATAGCTTCAGTTGAAATTGAAAGAGGACAAACCATTGTATCGATTGTAGGCAATGAAATTGCAAAAACGGAAGCTGTCTTGCAAAAACTTTTCAACGCAATTGACGAGATTCCAATAACCATGGTAAGTTATGGAGGTAGTGCACACAATATTAGTTTGTTAGTTCCAAGTGCCTACAAGACCAAGACTTTACAATTAATCAATAAAGGATTATTTAATTTATAGGACTCAAATTGCCTGGACTAATTTTAATTTATATGCAACGCATTCATTAAAATTTTGCATCCACAGTAAAAAAGAAATTTTGTCCATCTGCTGGTAGTGCACCAGGTCCTGGATAACCTCCTGCACGTCTAGTGAAATATCTTTTATCGAATACATTATTGACGCCTGCTTTTAAATTTAACTTCTTAGAGATTTTATAAGAGGTTGTAAAGTCTGTGACTGTATAGGCAGGGATAAGGCCTGTATTGCCATTTGCCGATACGGCAATGGTATTATTGGCATCACTAAAACTTGCACCAACATGGCTAATTTGTGTGGTGCATAAAAAACCTTTATAGCCCAAGCTTATACCAGCTCTTAGAATATCTTGTGGTGCATTTTCTACCTTTTTCCCTTTGGTGTTAGCGTCTTTATGATTGCCACTATAACGTGCATCAGTAAACGCATAGGAGCTAAATAAAATCAAATCTGTTGTTGTACTATTTGTAAAGGCCCTGAAAGGGTTAAATTCAATATAAGTTTCCAATCCTTTACTTGTACTTGCACCCACATTGGTAATGAGTCTATAATTTGCACCAGCAGGGGTGATGGTTCCTACACGATTATTATATTGTAAATAATAGCCACTGATGTCAAATTGAAGGTAGTTTTTAACTTTCCCTCTATAGCCAATATCAAAGTTATAACCTTTAGCATCTGTTAAATCAGGGTCAATGATGTCTGTAGTAGGGGGCGCTTGTAAATTGGCGAATTGAATTGGTCTATATGCTTGGGAAAAATTTGCATAGAATTCTGTGCTTGATGTCAAATGATATTCCGAGCCAATTCCCCCTAATATAAAACTCCTGCCTCTAGTGATATTTTGAAGTTGAATGACTTCTCCAGATGAGTGGATTCCATTTCTTCCTGAGGCAGCGCCTTCGAGCCACTCATATCTAATGCCAGGGATGATAGAAAGTTTGTCAGCAATTCTAAAAATGTTTTCTATAAATCCTGCTACATTATTTGATTCAAAATTAACATCCCTAGGATAGATGCCCTTAATACTAACGTCATAATCTGAACCTGTACTTCCTTTTCCATCTGCTAATCTATGCGTGTTTCCTGTATATAATCGTAAGCCTCCTGAAATTGTATTTTTTAATTTCCCAATAAGGTAATCTGTGATAATTCTACTCTCTAAGCCATAGTTTCTATATTGATCAAGATTTACAACACGATTATTAAATTGATTTGTGGCCGAATTGATACTGTCTTTTACAGTGATCGGTTGTAAGAAACCAACACTGTTTCGATCACCGATAGTGCCAAATATTTTGGTATTCCAACGACTATGGTCATTTATTTCATATTGTAATGTAACAGCTGGAGTGGTCCATTTAATATCAAACCAGTTTCTATTTCTAAAACTTTGCTGTGCATTTTTTTTAATTTGCAGGTCTGTTAAACCACCGGCTTGTTGACTTCTGATATGTGAATGCATCAATTCAAAACTAAGTGACAATTGGTTGGTAAAATTATAAGTAATAGATCCGAAGCCGGCCTTTGTAAAAAAGAGACTATTGTCTCTCCAACCTTCCCCATTTCTTTGATCATAAAAAGAGTAGTAGTTGACTTTTCCTTTTTTACCACCTATAGCATTAAAGCTATTCAATAATCCATTACTCCCCAATGTTTGTTGGGTCTCAAATTCAAAAGCTTGGTTTATTTCACTTCCATTTTTTAAGATATAATTGACCATGCCACCAAATTGAGGTCCATATTGAAGTGCGCCTTGTCCTCTAACAATTTCAATCCTTTGAACAGCTTGTAATTGTGGGTTATAATATGCTTCAGGATAACCAAATGGATCTGCAGCAATATCATAACCGTTTTGCCTGACATTGAATTCCCAACTTCTATTCGGACTGAGGCCTCTAGCAGCTATCCCAATTTGAATGCCGCTTGGATCACTTTCCCAAATATGAATGCCTGGCACTTTTGCTAATACTTGACGCATGGTATTATTAGCGATATTGCCTTGGACATTTTCAAGTACAATTAATGCATTTTTCTTTCCTGCATAAATATTTGTACCCACTATTTCTGGTATTTGTTGGTAGTCGCTCTTGCTATTTCGGCCCACAATGGTTACATCTTTTAAGTTGTGCCATTGAGTGGTATCTTTTTTAATGTTACTATTTTG
>JBFYPO010000059.1:0-16723 GCA_041303215.1 Asinibacterium sp.
TTTAGCGAGGAACCTATCGTACTCAATAATAAAAACAACCAGATACAATGCTTTGTCTATATCTATATTGCTAAAATTAACCAACACTTTTTAGAAGGTAGTTTTAGTGAAGGATTGGATATGATTCCTACCATGGAAGAGCAGTTGAAAGCCATAGAGCCTTTTATTGACAGCCATCGTGTGTTGGTGTTTTATTATAAAATTGCTTGCTTGTATTTTGGGGCAGGTGAATTTGAAAAAACAATTGATTATTTAAATAAAATCATCCACTGGAAATTAAACCTGCGAGACGACTTACAATGTTATGCTAGACTACTACACCTCATTGCGCATTTTGAATTGGGCAATATGGAAGTAGTTAACTACTTGTCCAAATCGGTGTACCGCTTTATGGGTAAGATGGATAACTTAAGCACCGTAGAAGAAGTGTTATTTAATTTCTTGAAACTGTCCATTCAGAAATATGGACGCAGTGGTGTTGCTGGAATGAATAAAGAAGACTTGAGATTGGCTTTTGAAGAATTACTACTCGTACTTCGCCCACTTCAACAAAATAAATTAGAGAGTCGTGCCTTCATGTATTTAGACATTATTTCCTGGTTAGAGAGCAGGATTGAAAACAAAGATGTTCAGACAATTATCAGAGAAAAAATTGCTGTAAAATAATTCAATAGCAATTTAAATAATCATTATTAATAAGCGGTCTTAATCATGGCGCTTTTACTTTTTAATTTGATGCGTAGCTAAATCAAATGCCTGACCACTAGAAAGCATTTTAAACGGCTTTAGTACTTTGCCCCAACTGGCTTTTTGAATAGCCCAGTCTTTTGGATCATACACCATCACATAAGAATTTCCCCATACTTTAAATTGCGGACCGTCTACAATGATTGCAGTAGCTTCATCAATGGCCACTCCTAAATGTGTTGGATGATTTTCGATCACGGGTATTAAATCAAATTGTCTGTTTCTAACCAACACATGTTGATCGATGTCTACATTTTGTATAAAAGAAAAGGCGGGTTGAAAAGGGAAATCTTTAGTAAGGTCTTTTCTTGCATCACCTCCAACCAATAAGGCACCCATAATAGTGGCACCCGCAGAAGTACCCATCATCACACCTCCTCTGTCTAAGAGTGCTAACATCTCTTGGTATAATTGAGTGCCGCCATAAGCAGCTGCAATCAAATCTTGATCGCCACCTCCAAAAAAGATACCTTTGGCCTTTCTTAATAATTCAATATTTTTTGGATCGTCTGCTTTTACTTTATCTCTTGTGTGAATCGTCGATAAATTTGTGAAACCTCTTGAAGTAAATTTTTCAAGGTGTCCACCTTCTTGAATATACTTTTCGTCTCTGGTTGCCGTTGGAATGTATACCACCAACTGATCTTTACCGCCACAATATTGAGCGAAAAATTCAAATAAAGAATCAGGCATGCTGCCACCTCCAACAATGATGAGTTTGCCCTTGGAATTAAAATAGGGATTCGTAGATGCCGATTGTGCATTCAATTGAAAAACAAATACACCAATAAAGCCTATTGTTATCAAAACATTTTTCATTGTACAAAAGTTAAATGTTGCTTTCTATTGATTGTTTGAAAGTCCTTTGTTCAAAATATTTTGCTTAACAAAAACGGACCTCTTATTGAGCGTACATTTGATCAATTTCTTTTTCGAAATTGGCAAGTACTTGTTTGCGGCGTACACTTAACTTAGGGGTCATTTCTCCTTTATCAATTGTTAATTCTCTAGGCAATAAAGTAAACTTCTTTACTTGTTCTACCTGATTGAACAATTGATTGTATTCTGCCACAATAGATTCAAAAGTAGCAAACACCATTGAGTTTTGTATGATCGCCTCGTTACTTGTGTATTCAATGCCATGTTGTTTTGCCCATTCTTTTAATTTTGCAAAACTTGGAACAATCAAGGCGCTTACAAATCTTTTATTGTCTCCTACCAAAACGATTTGTTCCACAAATGGACTCTCTTTCATTTTATTTTCGATCGGTTGTGGTGCTACATATTTTCCGCCACTAGTTTTGAACAATTCCTTTTTACGATCTGTGATTTTTAAATACTTACCATCTTCAATCACCCCAATATCGCCTGTATGCAACCATCCGTCAATAATCGTTTCTGCAGTCAACTCTGGTAATTTATAATAACCTTTCATGACACTTGGACCAGCCACACAAATTTCTCCATCTGCTTCTAACTTTAATTGAACACCATCAATAGGTAAACCTACGGTGCCAAATTTTGTATCGCCAGGCGTTCTAAAATTAATGCTGATGATGGGGCTGTTCTCAGTTGGACCATAGCCTTCATACACAGGTATTTGAGCCGCATTAAAAATGCGTAATAATTTTACTTGACATGCAGCACCGCCTGTTACAATGAATTTTACATTGCCCCCTAAGCCTTCTCTCCACTTGCTAAAGATGATTTTATTCGCAAGCTTTAATTGAAACTGGTACCATGCTGAACCCGGTGTAAGGTTATCATATTTTTCACCCAAAGCAACTGCCCAGAAAAATAATTTTCTCTTTAGTCCTGTTAACTCTTCACCCTTCATCATAATTTTTTCGAATACTTTTTCCAATAATCTTGGAACAGTAGAGAAGCCGTCTGGTGAAATTTCTTTTAAGTTGTCTCCTATGGTATCCAATGATTCAGCATAATAAATACTCATGCCACTATACATATAAATATAAGAAGCCACTTTTTCGAAAATATGATTCAATGGTAAAAAGCTCAATACTTTTTGCGTTGGTGCATCTGGGAATGGGAAACTCTTTTTACCAGATTGTAAATTAAAATACACACTGTGGTGCGTTAACATCACCCCCTTTGGCGTACCTGTAGTACCCGAGGTATAAATAAAAGTTGCAACCTGTTCTACTGGAATTGTTTTCTTGATCACATCCACTTGTTGCAACAAATCCTGATCGGTTAAACACAATTCAGTCCAATGTTTTGCGCCTGCAATGTGGTCAAATGTATAGACCTCTTTTAAACAAGGTACTTTGTCTTTGATAGACATCACTTTATTATACAATTCTTGATTGCTTGCAAACATGTATTGTACAGAAGCATCATTCAAGATAAAAGTCAATTCTAATGGATTGGTTGTAGGATACACGGGCACCCATATCACCCCAATTTGTTGTGTAGCCATATCCGCCATCAACCATTCTGGACGGTTACTACTGATGATCGCAATCTTGTCGGATCCTTCTGGTGTAAAGTCATTGCCAGATAAGCCAAGGCTTAACAAGCCAGCACTTAAAGAGTTTACTGTTTTTGCAACTTCGGCAGTGGAATAAGTTCTCCAAGCGCCGTTTTCTTTTCCTGCTAACATAACGTCTTGAGGAAAATTATTTAACTGATGTTCAATACAATCAAAGAGTCTTTTTGATTCCATATAGCAAGCAAATTTGTCCAACAAAATACAAAAAAAACCAGTCAATCGACTGGTTTTAGATAGAAAATATCATTTTGGGAAACAAGAATTAATTCCATTCAAATTTTCCTACTAAGTATTAGAATCGTAAATCAAATGGGTCAATAATCCATCTCTTAATTTTGGCTCAAACCAAGTACTTTTTGGAGGCATTACTTCTCCCGCATCTGCGATATTGAACAATTGATCAATCGTTACTGGATACAAACTAATTGCCAAAGCCATTTCTCCACTGTCTACTCTAGCTTCTAGCGCTTCCATCCCTCTTATGCCACCTACAAAATCAATTCTTTTGTCTACTCTTTGGTCTTTGATGCCTAATAATTTGTCTAAGATATTATTGGATAATATCGTCACATCTAGAACACCGATAGGGTCTGCATCATTATAAGTACCTGGTTTTGCGGTCAATGCATACCATTGATGGTTCATATACAATCCGAAACTGTGTAATGCTGCTGGTTTATACGCCGCATCCACTGTTTGAACATCAAATTCATTGGATAAAGCAGCTAGGAAGCCGGTTGTATCCAGTCCATTCAAATCTTTAACCACTCTATTATAATCCATGATCGCTAACTGATTTGATGGAAACAAAGTCGTTAAAAAATAATCTGCTGGTGTATTTTCTTTACCAATCGCAATCCTCACTTTAGCTGCCGAGGCCGCTCTGTGATGTCCGTCTGCGATATAAGTGCAAGGCACTTCTGTTGCAAACAAATGCGTGATTTGGGCAATGGTATCCGTGTCGCTAACTGCCCATACGGTATGTTGTATGCCGTCATCTGCCGTAAAATCGTATACTGCATTCTTTGTCGTCTTCCATTTATCGATCAATGTATCAATGGCCTCCTGATTGCGGTAGGCTAAAAAGACATTACCTGTTTGCGCACCCGTGGTTTTGATATGATTGATTCTATCTTGTTCTTTTTCTGGTCGAGTGAACTCATGTTTTTTGATGATGCCATTTTCGTAATCATCTACACTACTTACACAAACCAATCCTGTTTGTGCACGACCATCCATAATCAATTGATAGATATAATAACAAGGTTTAGATTCTTTAAACAACACATCTCTCTGCATAAATGCATTTAGATTCTCTAATGCAATATCATATACTTGTTGACTATGTATGTCTACCGTTTCTGGTAAATCTATTTCACTCTTGGTGATATGTAAAAATGAATAAGCGTTTCCAACAGCTTCCACTTTTGCTTCTGCACTATTTAAAACATCGTAAGGTTTACTTGCTACTTGCTTCGCTAATTGTGGCTGCGGACGCAATGCTTCAAAGGGACTAATTTTTGCCATGAGGACAAATATCGTTCATTTTGTCGAATATATTCGAGTTGAATACAACTGATTCCTAAAAAAGAAAAAGTTTTTTTTATTTATAATGGAATGGATTAAAAAGACTTGATTAAGTCGCAAAATGCTGCTACACTTGACATAGGCAACGCATTGTACATGCTTACTCTTATACCTCCAACGGTTCTATATCCTTTTACACCAATCATTCCTTTTGCTTTACACAATGCTAAAAATTCAGCTTCTTTTGTTTGGTCTTTCAAAAAGAAAACTGCATTCATGATACTTCTATCTTCTTTTGCAATGGGGCAATAAAAATTTTCTGAAGCATCTATTGTGTCATATAATAATGTTGACTTGGCAATATTTCTTTTTTCCATCTCTACCAATCCACCTTCTTTTTCGATCCACCTTAAGGTCAACAAACTCACATAAATAGAAAACACAGGTGGTGTATTCATTAATGAGCCCGCGTCAATATGTTTTTGATAATCTAAGATGGCAGGAATTTTTCGATTTGTTTTTCCTAGGATTGATTTTTTTACCACGACCATTGTCACCCCTGCAGCGCCCATATTTTTTTGTGCCCCAGCATAGATTAAATCAAATTGATGAAATAAAGTAGGCCTGCAAAAAATGTCCGAACTCATATCTCCAACCAAGGGTACATTGACCTGTGGGTATTGATGCCATTGGGTTCCCTCTACTGTATTGTTGGTCGTAATGTGTAAATAGGTTGTATTTGAAGGTAAATCAAGGGTTTTATTGATAGAGGTATGCTTTTCGGCACTGGTATCTGATACCACTTTTACTGGTCCAAACAGTTGCGCTTCTTTCACTGCTTTATTGCCCCATACCCCATTGTCACAAATCGCAGCCATTCCGTTGTCGTCTAACAAATTCATGGGCACTTGCATAAACTGCATCGTAGCACCTCCTTGTAAAAATAATACTTCGTATTCTTCACCTAAGCCCATTAATCTTTTTACGATTGTTTGTGCTTCTTTCACCACCGCAACAAAATGTTCTGTTCGATGTCCTATCTCTAAAATGGACAATCCTGTACCATTAAAATTATGGATGGCCGCCGCTGCTTGATCTAAAACTTCTTTAGGCAAAATTGCAGGACCAGAATTGAAATTGTGTAATTGCATAAAAATATTTAAAAAAGCAAAAGCTTACAACTGCTATAAAAATTATTAAATGTTCACCAATGGCTCTTCGTCATCGGCGTCTTCCATCGTAGTGACTCCTCCAGAAACCACGTACTTCATGGCTTCTGAAGCATTGATACCTTTTGGTAATTTTTTAATTCTTGTTGGTGCAACAATATAAGTGATACCAGAAATGGCATAAGAGTGCGGCACATAGACCGTTACAAAATCTGCCAAACCAAAATGAGCACTATCTTTTTGTGTGATGAATCCAATCCTCCAAACATCTGTTGCATCTACATTTACTAAAACCGGTTCATCAAATTTTTTCTTATTCCCTGCAAAGGCTTCTAAAAAATCTTTCACAGAAGAATAGATAATTTTAATGCCTGGTGTTTTTTCCAAGACCTTATCAAAAACCGAAACCAATCTTTCTACAAAAAATAAAGAAGACAACCAGCCCACGATTAATACCAATGTAATGGCTACTAAAAATCCAAGACCAGTTACCTTTGGAATCTGTCCATTCACTTCGGCAAACTGAACTGGAAATAATGCATTCAATAGATTAGGTAAAAAATTATCTACCCAGTTAAATAAACTCACTACCACCCAAACGGTCACCCCAATAGGTGCCAAAACTACTACCCCCTGAAAGAAGA
Organism: Asinibacterium sp.; assembly: GCA_041303215.1. Lineage (GTDB taxonomy): Bacteria > Bacteroidota > Bacteroidia > Chitinophagales > Chitinophagaceae > Sediminibacterium. Next base: position 6,600 of record JBFYPO010000059.1, read on the forward strand.
GTTGAGCCATAAAGCCCAAAATCTGTTTTCTACTTAATTTCTGCCTTAAACTGGGCATTTTTGATTGATTTAGCTTCAAATTTCACACAATTTTGCCATTTATCATGAATTAATAAATTATTCATCTTGGAAACTTTGAAAACCCGTAAAGTTTCCATAGTTTTGCGGCCTCAAATCAAGTTATGGAAGACAGGATATTATTAAAGGCCAGGGACTTAATGTTCCAATCGGGCATTCGACAGGTCACCATGGACGATTTGGCTACCCAATTGGGCATGAGCAAAAAGACCATTTACCAATACTATAAGGACAAGGATGATTTGGTAAAGGCGGTGGTAGGCTTTGAACTAAAGAACCATCAACAACTTTGCCAACATTGTGAAGCCAAAGCGGACAATGCGGTGCATGAAATGTTTCTAGTGATGGAGACCATGAAGGAAATGGCCAAAACCATGAACCCAGGTAGCATGATGGAATTAGAAAAATACTTTCCTTCTGCTTTCGACATTATTAAGCAACATAAGGATGAGTTTTTCCTTTCCTTGATCAAACAAAATTTAATCAAGGGGATGGAGCAAGGCTATTACAGAAGCGATCTAGAGGTAGACATTTTATCCCGATTCAGGTTGGAAACCATCTTTATCCCTTTTAACCTGCATGCATTTCCGGTATCCATATTCAATCCAATCAAAGTGCACACCCAATTGATGGAGCATTTTGTATATGGATTAATGACCGTAAAAGGATATGAAGTCATGCAACAATACAAACAAACTCATTCTTAATTTATTAAGTAAACAAGCAATCTATATATACACATGAAAAAAATCATCCTCATTGTAACAGTTTTTCTAGCCGCTGTAGCGCAAGCACAGGAGCTACCAACTGTTCATGCATTTTCACTTGCCGATGCGGTGAATTATGCGCAAAAAAATAATGTACAAGTAAAAAATGCTTTACTGGACATTGACGCACAAATACAGACCAATAGAGAAATTGCTGCTGCCGCTTTGCCAAATGTCAACAGCAGTGTGGGTGGTACAGATTTTTTAACCATCCCAACTTCTTTATTACCTGGACAAATTTTTGGTGGCGCTCCTGGTACTTTTATTCCTGTTCAGTTTGGTACCAAGTTCAACGCAAACTATGGCCTAAATTTTAATCAAATTTTATTTGATGGACAGGTATTCATTGCCTTACAGGCAAGAGCGACTTCTTTGGATTGGAAAAGAAAAAGCGCCGCTTTAACTGAAGAAAACATCAAAGCCAATATTTATAAAATTTATTACCAGTTGGCTGCTAGTAAAACTCAATTGAATATTTTGGATGCAAATATTGTTCGCCTTCAAAAATTAGCGAGCGATGCTGCATTGATGTATAAGAATGGCTTTGCTGAAAAATTAGATGTAGACAAAGTAAATGTGCAATTAAACAATTTACAAACAGAGAAGTTAAAAGCCAACAACAGTGTGACCATTGGTTTTATGGGCTTGAAAATGTTAATGGGGATGCCCGTGAAAGACAGTCTAGTTTTAACTGATGTAGTAAATGAATCTAGCTTAAGCACCGATGTATTGTATGAAAATGATTTTCAATATGGTATCCGTAAAGATTATCAATATTTATCTTCTGTTAAAAAATTAAGTGAATTTAATATCAAGCGTTACCAGTTAAGTTTTTTGCCTACGGTTACGATGAATGGCGCGTATACAAAAAATGCACAAAGAACCAAGTTTGACTTTTTTGATAAAAACGGTAACTGGTTTGAAACTTCATTGATTGGCTTAAACATCAACCTTCCTTTATTCAACGGAGGTTCGACTACTGCAAAAATCAAGAAAGCAAAAATTGAATTGCAACAGGTGGAGAATCAAATGTCTGCCCTAAAGAACAATATTGACAACGAATTAAGTCAAGCGAAGTTGAACTATATGTCTTCTGTTGCTACGGTTGAGTTTCAGAAAAAGAATATGCAATTGGCAGAAAACGTATACAGTCAAACCAAAAAGAAATTTGAAGCGGGAACAGGATCTAACACCGAAATTTCTGCAGCACAAGCTGACTTAGTAAGTGCTCAAAATAATTTCATGAATGCCTTATATGCTGCTTTGATTGCTAAAGTAGACTTACTAAAAGCAAGCGGTAAATTATAATCCTCCAATATTAAACATAACAACAATCCTTTAAAATAGATACAATGAAATCAATAGTAACATTTTTAACCCTTAGCTTACTTGTTTTAGCAACTGCTTGCGGTGGTGGAGACAATAGCATCGAAGGCAAACAAAAATCATTAGCAGGCTTGAAAAAACAAGCGCTAGACTTGAATGCACAAATTGTGGCATTAGAGAAAGAATTAGAAAAAGCAGGCGGTGCTGCATCAGCGAAAGCTATCTTAGTCGCTACAGACACCATTCAAACAGAAACCTTCACACACTATATTGAACTACAAGGTAAAGTAGAGTCTGAAAGTGTTTCTTATATTACACCTCGCGCAGGTGGTGGCCAAGTAAGAGCGATCTATATTAAGAGAGGGGATAGAGTTAAAAAAGGTCAATTGATCTTACAATTAGACAATAGCTTGATTAAGCAAAGCGCTGCGGCAGCAGCTCAAAACATTGAGACTTTAAAATCTCAAGCTGCTTTAGCCAAGTCTGTATACGAAAAACAAAAGAACCTTTGGGAGCAAAACATTGGCAGCGAAATTCAGTTGATGACTGCTAAAACAAATGCAGATGCTTTAGCGAGTCAATTAAAAGCCGCTTCTGAGCAATTAGGCATGGTGCGTGATCAATTGGCTTATACAAGCATCTATAGCGATGTAGATGGGGTGGCTGAAGAAGTTAATGTAAAAGTAGGTGAGTTATTCATGGGCCCTGGTCAAATTAAAATAGTGAATACGACTAAACTTAAATTAACTGCAGAAGTACCAGAAAACTATGCTGGTAAAGTAAAAGTAGGAACAGAATTAACGTTGACCTTCCCCGATATTCAAAAAACAATCAGCAATAAGATATCTGTTTTGGGCAATGTGATTAATCCATTAAGTAGAAGCTTCTTTATTGAATCAAAATTACCAGTGGACAATAACTTTAGACCCAATTTATTGGCGCAGGTTAAAATAAAAGATTACGAAAAGAAGAACGCGATTAGCATTCCAGTGAACTTATTACAAAACGATGAGAAAGGAAAATTTGTATATGTAGCTACTTTAGAAGCAGGAAAAATGATTGCTCGTAAGAAAATGGTTACGACTGGTGAATTCTATGGTAACAATATCGAAGTACTTGGTGGTTTAGCTGCTGGTGAAGTATTGATCACAGAAGGTTATCAATCCATCTACGATGGTCAATTGATCTCTACTACCATTAAATAATTTATAAAAGCACAATCGATCCTTATGTCGACACTTAACAATATAAAAGAAAAGTTTAAAGAGTTTAAACCTACTTCTTGGAGTATCACCAACAAAACATCCATCTATTTGGTGATGTTGTTTATTAGCTTGGGTGGTATCTACCAATTTTTAACCTTACCAAAGGAACAATTTCCAGAGATTGTCATCCCTACCATGTATGTGCAAACCATTTATGTAGGTAACTCTCCAAAGGATATTGAGAACTTGGTGACCCGTCCTATCGAAAAACAAATTAAAGCCATCACAGGCGTTAAAATAAACAAGTTCACTTCTGTTTCTCAACAGGATTTTTCTGCGATCACCGTAGAGTTTAATACCAGCGTGAAACCAGACATTGCTTTACAAAAAGTAAAGGATGCGGTGGACAAAGCAAAGGGAGACCTTCCAAATGATTTAACACAAGAGCCTCGTGTGATTGAAGTAAACTTTAGTGAGCAGCCCATCATGTATGTAAACATCAGTGGCAACTATAGTTCGGTTCAATTAAAGAAATATGCAGATGATTTAAAAGACAAACTAGAAAACATCACGCAAGTAAATCGTGTGGATTTAGTAGGTGCGCCTGAGCGCGAATTTCAAATTAATGTTGACAACTTCAGAATGCAAAGTTCTGGCATCACTTTCGATGACATTACTTATGCGATTCAAAGAGAAAACCTAGACTTGTCTGGTGGTCTATTAGAAGTGGGCAATATGCAACGTAACCTTCAGTTAAAAGGTCAACTTAAAAACGCCAATGACATTGCCAATATTATTGTTCGTAATACAAGTGGCGCACCCATCTATTTAAAAGATGTAGCAACTATTATAGATACAGTAAAGAAAAACGAAAGCTTTGCACGTTTAGACGGAAAAAATGTATTGACTTTAAATATCATCAAACGTAGTGGAGAGAACTTGATTGAAACTTCTGATGCCGTTAAAAGAATTGTTGACGAAGCGAAATTAACAAGCTTACCTAAAGACTTAAATACAGTGATCACCGGTGACCAAAGTATCAAAACAAGGTCTTCCTTTACAGAATTAGTAAATTCTATTGTAATTGGATTCGTGTTGGTATTGATTGTATTGATGTTCTTTATGGGCGTTACGAACGCCTTCTTTGTGGCCTTGTCTGTTCCATTGAGTATGTTTGTAGCCTTTGTATTTTTGCCTGCAGGTAATTTATTAATAGGTACCAATATCACATTGAACTTCATGGTACTCTTTGCCTTATTGTTTGGCTTGGGTATTATTGTGGATGATGCGATTGTGGTGATTGAAAATACACACCGAATTTTTGTACAAGGCAAAGGCAAGTTAACCGCAACAACTTCGGCTAAGATGGCTGCTGGTGAAGTATTCATTCCTGTATTAGCGGGAACAGTAACCACCTTGGCACCTTTCTTCCCTTTATTATTCTGGCCTGGTATCATTGGTAAATTCATGGTGTACTTACCTGCTATGTTGATCTTTACCTTGGCTGCTTCTTTAGTAGTGGCGTTTATTATGAACCCAGTTTTTGCGGTGGATTTTATGAACCACGAAGACCATGATAACAATGAACCAAAATCAGCCATCTTCAAAAAGAAATCTTTTTGGATTCCAATTGGTTTTGGATTGGTATTAGACTTAATGGGTGCCACCTTCTTAGGCAACCTGATCATCTTCTTTATGTTATTGGTGGTTGCGAATAAATATTTTATCGCGAATGCCATCAAACATTTCCAAGAGCACACTTTACCTAATATGATGAATCTATACGAACGTATTTTAAGAAGGTCATTGACTGGATGGAGACCTGTTAAATTACTGTTTGCCACATTTGGTTTATTAGTATTTTCTTTTATTGTATTTGGTATTAGTGTAGGGACAGGTAGAACGGGCATTGAATTTTTCCCTCAAGCAGACCCTAACCAAGTATATGTATACCTTAAATTACCCGTTGGTACAGAAGTAAAGCACACTGACTCGATCACTAAAGTATTAGAAGCTAGAGTGAATAAAGTATTAGGCACAGATAAGGGTAAGAAGAATCCAGTGGTAGAATCGGTTATTTCTAATATTGCAGTAGGTGCAGGTGATCCAATGACGGGAGATAGAAGTACAAGATCTGAGTTGGGTCGTATCCAGGTGAACTTTGTAGAATTTGAAAAAAGAGATGGCGTGTCTACGATGCCTTATTTGGAAGCAGTGCGTAAAGAGATGAAAGGCATACCTGGTGCAGAGATTACAGTAACACAAGAATCAAGTGGTCCGCCAACAGAGCCTCCTGTAAATATTGAAATTCAAGGAGATGACTTTGATAAATTAATCAAAACGGCCGTTGGTTTAAAAAACTATTTAGATGCGGCACAGATTCCTGGTATCGAAGAATTAAAGATGGATGTGGATTTACAAAATCCAGAATTAACTTTAACGATTGACAGAGATCGTGCTTTGATTGAAGGTGTATCTTCTGCACAAGTAGGCATGCAAATCCGTACCGCTTTATTTGGTAAAGAGATATCTAAAATCAAAGACGGTAAGGATGAATATAAAATTCAATTGCGTAACCAAGAGATGCAACGTAAAAATTTAGTAGACTTATTAAATATGCGTTTATCCTTCCGTGATATGGCCGCAGGTGGTATGGTCAAAAATATCCCTATCAGTTCCTTAGTGAAAGTAGAACCAACAAGTACTTTAGGGAGTGTAAAGAGAAAGAATCAGAAAAGACAAATTCAATTACGTTCTAATGTCTTAATGAACGAAGGCTACAATCCTACTGCAGTAAACGCGGTGATTGCACAGTATATTGAAAACTATAAAGGGATTGCAGATGGCGTAACGGTGCAACAAACAGGAGAGAACGAACAACAACTTGAAACAGTAGCCTTCTTAGGTAAAGCATTGATTATTGCTTTGATGTTGATCTTATTCACTTTAGTATTGCAATTCAACTCCATCTCTAAGTCGGTGATTATCTTAACAGAGATTCTATTTAGTATCATTGGGGTATTATTAGGATTTGCATTAACAGGCATGAAAGTGTCTGGTATCATGACTGGACTAGGTATTGTTGGTCTGGCAGGTATCGTTGTTAAAAACGGTATCCTTGTGATTGAATTTGCAGACGAATTAAGAAATCGTGGTTATAAAACAAGAGAGGCGGTGATTCAAGCAGGTAAGACAAGAATTATCCCTGTGTTGTTAACCGCATTGGCTGCGATACTTGGTTTCATTCCTATTGCAGTTGGTTTCAATATCAACTTTGTGACTCTATTCAGTGAATTGAATCCACATATTTTCTTTGGAGGTGACAACGTAGCCTTCTGGAAGCCATTGAGCTGGACCATTATTTTTGGATTGGCTTTCGCCTTCTTTATGACTTTATTTATTGTACCTGCTATGTATTTAATTGCTGAAAGATTACGTCGTCCAATGCGTCGTCAGTTTGGTGGTAAATGGATTAGCATGTTGGGTATTCCTCCATTGACTTTCATCTTCATTCCATTGATGGTGATTAGTACTTGGATTCACAACAAACAAGTAAAAAGAAGGGCCGCAAAAAACAACGCCAATGGCGATAACATATTCAATGGCTCTTGGTTTTAACCAGCTGTCCTTGAAATCTGGGTTTTTAAATTAAATTGTAACCCCTCGAAAATTTCGAGGGGTTTTTTTATTAAAGGTATTGTAGCTTTGTAGGATTAAAATATAACTTATGTCCGCACACGAAATAGACTATCAAATTTTTGGCGAAGAAATGCAATATGTTGCAGTAGAACTTGATCCTCAAGAAACAGCTATTGCAGAGCCAGGCGCTTTCATGATGATGGAAGATGGTATTCAAATGGAAACCATATTTGGGGATGGCACGCAACAAAACAGCAGCATCTTAAATAAATTATTTCAAGCTGGTAAACGTGCATTGGTAGGTGAGAGCTTATTTATGACGGCGTATACCAATATGCAAGCTGGAAAGAAAAAAGTAAGTTTTGCTTCTCCTTATCCTGGAAAAATTATTCCTATGTTCTTGCCAAACTTAGGTGGCAAAGTGATTTGTCAAAAAGACGCCTTCTTATGTGCAGCAAAGGGAGTAAGCATTGGTATTGAATTCCAGCGTAAATTAGGAACCGGCCTTTTTGGTGGAGAAGGTTTTATCATGGAAAAATTAGAAGGAGATGGCATGGCCTTCTTACACGCCTGTGGTCATGTGATTGAAAAAGATTTACAACCTGGTGAAATTTTAAAAGTAGACACCGGTTGTATTGTTGGATTTACATCCAATGTCAATTATGATATTCAATTTGTTGGAGGTATAAAAAATACTTTATTCGGTGGTGAAGGCTTGTTCTTTGCAACCCTTACCGGGCCTGGTAAAGTATGGATACAAACCTTACCCATCAGCCGTTTAGCAGGTCGGATCCTGGCATACGGAACCTATAAGCGCAAGGAAGAAGGAAGTCTTTTAGGTGGTATTGGAAATATATTAGATGGAGACGGTTGGAAATAATCGTTACAAAGAAATAATTCGTTTCAATGCAATAAAAAAGGGCGCATCGATGATGCGCCCTTTTTGTGCTATAGTATTGTTGGTTAAAATTTCAATTGATTGGACAAACGCTTCAATTCGATCTCTGCAATTTTTGCGCTGAACCTTAAACTCGTTAACCTAAAACCTGCAGTTTCAAAACTTTGTTGTGCTTGTTTTACATCCACGATAGTTGCTTGTCCTAATTTAAACTTCTCCATCACCAAGGCCAACAAAGCTTCAGACATTTCAAAGTTCTGCACTTCGATTGGTGTTTGCTTAATGCTGTTCTGATAATTTTGATAGGTCTTAAATAATTCTGTAGCCAAGTCTTGTACTGTATTGTCGTATTGTAATTTTGCACTCACTGTATTGATTTGTGCATTTTTATACGCCCTTTTGTTACTGCTACCAGCATAAATAGGGATACTTAAATTGAATCCTAAAAATGGACCATAGCTTTCGTTTAACAAGATAAATCCGGCTGCAGACTTGTTGCTATTATAGTTGTAACCAGTGTTTGCTCTTAGAGTAGGATAAGTAAGGGCTTTTGTTTCTTTTTCTAAAAACTGATTCACATTGATCAATTGCTGCGCAGATTGTAACAATGGATGGTCTTTCATTTTTGATTCTATATCTAACAAAGTTAATTTTTCATCTACCTCAATGCTATCTGTGAAAGTATAATTTGCATCTGCAGGCACCACCATGCTATTGTATAAGTCTGCTTTCACTTGTGCTAATACCACCAATTGATTTTGTTTTGCTTGCAAGAGTGCATTTAAATCTAAATTAGATTGTAGCAAATCTGCTTGATTGGCTACACCCACCGCCTGTCTTGTTTTTACAATGGCTACACGCTCTTCTGAAGCTTCAATAGATTTTTCAATTGTTTTTAAAAATGCAGCTTGTCTTACCACATTGTAATATTGTTGCATCACGGTTGAACTGGTGTTCAGCATTTGAGTTTGTAATGCAGCAGCGGTTTGTTTTTCGATACTTGCTAAACGATCTTTGGTTGCTGCAACCCTATAACCATTGAATAAAATCATGGTAGCACTTAATCCTCCATTTAAGGTAGATCCATCTACACCGTTTCTTGTGGTATTTCTAGAGGCATCTGGAAAAGTTTGGTTGATGGTGGTAAGGGTATTGTTGTTGTTCCCTGTAGCTGTAACTGTTGGTAATCCTCCAGCTACGCCGTAGTTATTATTATTTTTAGCAATCGTCACTGTATTTTCTACCAACTTGATGTCGTAGCTATTTTGAATAGCGATGGTCACCGCTTCTTTTAAACTTAAATTATTTTGAGCAGCAATTTTTTCTTGTGAAAAAGCAAGTGCCAATAATATAAGGAGGAATCTATTTTTTTGCATACTATAAATTTAATCCAGCTTCACTATAATCTAGGATTTATGAGTCATTTTTACATCAGCGGTGAATTGAACTTGGCCTGTACCTATTTTACAAGGGTGCCAACCGATTCACCCTGTACGATCTTCATTAAATTACCCGCTTTGTTCATGTCAAATACAATGATAGGTAATTTATTTTCCATACATAAAGTGAAAGCTGTCATATCCATTACTTTCAAATTCTTGGAAATACATTCTTGGAAACTGATGGTCTCGAATTTTTTAGCAGTTGGATTTTTTTCTGGATCAGCATCATAGACACCATCTACTCTTGTACCTTTTAAGATCACATCTGCTTTCATTTCTATCGCTCTCAATGAACCTGCTGTATCTGTAGTGAAATAAGGATTGCCTGTACCTGCACCAAAAATAACTACACGTCCTTTTTCTAAATGTCTTAATGCTTTTCTTCTGATATAAGGTTCAGCAACTTGCTCCATATTAATAGCAGATTGCAATCTAGTGTAGACGCCAATTTTTTCTAACATAGCTTGGATTGCCATCGCATTAATCACGGTGGCCAACATGCCCATATAATCTCCATGTGCACGCTCAATACCACTATCCGCTTCATTCATTCCTCTATAAATATTTCCACCACCTATCACAATCGCCACTTCAATACCCATGTCCACCAATTGCTTGATTTCATTTGCGTATTGCTCTATTATTTTTGGATTAAATGGATCACCATTTCTTTCATTTCCCAATAAGGCTTCTCCTGATAATTTTAACAAGACGCGTTTGTACTTAGGCTCCATAGTCGTTGAGATTTATACTTGCAAGATACAAATTT
>JBFYPO010000060.1:0-25195 GCA_041303215.1 Asinibacterium sp.
ATTTGTCATTTGAATTGCTTTTTGCCAACCCTGAATTTTAGTGGCCACCAGGTTGTCCTCCATGCTTGGTTCAAAAATTTGATCTACCTGCCACTTAGTAGCTAATGTAGTTTCATCTTTCCAAAATCCAACTGCTAAACCAGCTAAATAAGCTGCACCTAATGCAGTTGTTTCGATCATGTTAGGTCGAATCACTTTTGTACCTAATAAATCTGATTGGAATTGCATTAATAAATTATTCTTTGTTGCGCCACCATCTACCCTCAATTCAAGAATTGGAATTTGTGCATCGGCTTCCATTGCTTTTAAAAGATCATAAGATTGATAAGCAATACTTTCAATCGCTGCACGAGCAATATGGGCCGTATTTGTTCCCCTTGTTATACCCACAATAGTGCCCTTGGCATGTTGATTCCAATAAGGTGCACCTAATCCAGCAAATGCAGGCACCATGTAAACTCCATCTGTATCAGTTACTGATCCTGCAAGCGCTTCTACTTCATCTGAATTTCTAATTAATTGTAAACCATCCCTCAGCCATTGCACCACTGCACCTGCAATAAAGACACTTCCTTCTAATGCATAATAAGTCTTGCCATTTCTTTGTAATGCAATCGTAGTTAATAAATTATTTTTTGATGTAACTGCTTTTTCTCCAGTATGCATCAGCATAAAACAACCAGTTCCATACGTATTTTTTACCATGCCCGGCTGCGTGCAAATTTGACCAAACAAAGCAGCTTGCTGATCTCCCGCAATACCTGCAATAGGTATGGCCTGACCTGCTACCAGTAAATGGGTCGTGCCATACACTTCTGAACTACTTTTTACAGTAGGCAACATAGACATTGGGATATTAAATAACTCCAATAGTTCGGTATCCCATTTAAGTTCATGAATATTATACAACATGGTTCTAGAAGCATTGGTAGCATCTGTTACATGCACTGCTCCATTGGTTAATTTCCAAACCAACCAACTATCTATCGTACCAAAACATAGCTCACCCTTTTCTGCCATGGTCCTTGCACCCTCTACATTATCTAAGATCCATTTTATTTTAGAGGCGGAAAAATAAGCATCTATCACTAGACCCGTTTTGGATTGAATGATGGCTTGTTTACCTGCTATTTTTAACTGATCACAAAAATCAGCCGTTCGTCTATCTTGCCATACGATAGCATTATAAATTGGCAAACCTGTGGTTTTATTCCAAACAACAGTAGTTTCTCTTTGATTGGTAATTCCAATAGCAGCAATACTTGCTTGCCCAATAGCTTGTTTACTAATCACTTCAGAGGCTACACCAATTTGAGTACTCCAAATTTCTAAAGGATCGTGTTCCACCCATCCTGGTGCTGGAAAAATTTGTGTGAATTCTTTTTGTGCGATGGAGACAATTTGCCCCTCCTGGTTAAATAAAATAGCACGACTACTTGTGGTCCCCTGATCTAGCGATAGGATATATGTTGGCATGGCAGCAATTTTAAATGCCTGAACCTGGTTATCTTTTTGCTTTTAACCAATTTTCAGGATCAAAATATACAACTTTTTCATTGTTTATTGAAAACAACAAAGCGCCTTCTCCATCTAAATTAATACCAGATCTTCCAATTACAGTACCTGCTCTTACTTCCTGTCCACTTCTTACACTAGCGCTACTTAAATAAGAATAGGTTGTAAAATACTTACCATGTTTAATGAACACCGTTTGGTACCCATTCACATCTCCCACATATACTACGGTGCCATTGGCCACACTTTTAACTGCAGTACCTTTAGGAACAGCCACTTCTATCCCATCACTTTTTCGATCTAATTTAGTGCCTGGAATAGACTCCACGCCAAATCGAACATACACACTGCCTGTTGAAACCGGCCAAGGCAATCCGCCTTTGTTGTTTTCAAAAGAGATAGATGTTTCTCTACCTTCTTCAGAAGTTTCCAAAGCAGAATAAGGACGATTACCCGAAGTACTTGTTAATCCCCCTTGCACCTTGCCAACTACAGGTGTAGATTTTGGTTTATTATCAGCTGTTGCAGTCGTAGACTTATTATTAGCCGCATTGGCTGCTTTTAATTTTGCCAAACGATCATTCTCTCTTTTTTGAGCTTCTTGCATTTCTCTTTTAATCACCGCCGCAATCGCTGATTGCATTTTTCTTCGCTGTGCTTCTTTTTGTCTTACCTGTTTTGTAATTTCTTGCTCCTTACTTTTTAATTGCTTTACTACTTTATCCTGCTCTTTCCTATCGTCAATCAATACTTTTAACTGAACCGTTTGTGCCGATAATGTTTTGATGCGATCTTTTTTGTTTTCGCTTAAAACATTGATTTTTGATTTTAAATTTTGTTCTGATAAGCCAATCGCCATGGCTTGGGCTTCTCTATTTTGGCGATAACTTTTTAAATAAGTAATACGCTTGACTGCGTCATTAAAACTGCCTGCTGAAAAAAGGAAATTTAAGTACTCGTAAGCACTCCTGCTTTGGTAGGCAAAGACAATACTTTTCGCATACCTGTACCTTAAAGTATCTAATTCAATATTAAGCCTTCTTACATCTTGCTGATTGTTTTGTATTGCATCATCCAGCACCTTCACCTGTCTTGCTATACCATTGACCAAGGCTTCTCTTTTTGAAATCTTACTGCGTATCAATGACAATTGAGCCAAAGAGCTTTTTTTATTTTTCTTGGTTTGTTCTAGTAAATTATTTAGTGCTTCTAGTTCTTTTTGCAAAGACTGTGATTGTTTTTGCAATTCTTCTCTAGAATTTCCATTTTGCGCAGACACATTGTTGATACAACAAGCAAAAAATAAACAGATAAGAATAGACCACTTTTTAATCATACGAAATATTTTTTCACTTTATTATTTGCGCTTACCCAATTTCGGAACAGCGAAAGTGTATTTTAAAGGTTCATCAAAATTAAATTCTTTTATCTCCATGCCAATATCCAACTTGGTTTGCGCATTGATGGATATTGTTCTCATTAATGGAAATTGTGTATTATTCACTAATGTATGCTGACTATAACTGATGTCGCAAGTTCTATGTTTCGTGATATCCACATCATCCAATTTAAGTTGTACCAGCTTTGTATTGTCCTCACTGAGGATAATTAAATTTTTAAATAAATTACCCATTAAACTAACCTGCAACCTGTCATTGATCACTTTATAGGAGATCATTTGAAAACTATCCATAAAGATAGGATTGCCTATGACTAAGTCTTCTATGGTTTGATAGGACAAAGGAATTTTGACCACTTCTTGTAAATAGACCAATGGGTGACGCTCCACTTTTTTACTTAATGGGAAAACTAAAACAACACTATCCTTATTGATAAACGCCTTTAATCCAATTACGCCCATCGCTCCTCTAATAGTGATAAACATCCCACTGTCTTTTTGAATACTTAAGTTCGCGATATAACTATCCTTATTCTTACTAGTTTCATAATCCATCTTCAACTTCGCATTCATGGTCTTGAAGTTGATTTTGGTATGGGCTATATTATGAACGATACCCTCTACCATCATCACAGAATCCAATCTTGCCTTTTCGGCTAAGGCAGCTGAATCTGGTAGTGTTTTCACCGCTAACGCATCCTGTATTACTTGTACTTTTTTTACGTTTGCGCAGGCAAAACTAAAAAGCACAACGATAAAAGCGATAGAGTATTTAATTTTTTGCATTCAATTATATTTTACCAGTATGGCCAAATCCACCATCCCCTCTTTGGGTTGTTTCTAAACTTGTTACCAACTGCCACTCCATCTTTTCTACTTGTTGAAAAACCATTTGTGCAATTCTATCCCCGTCCTGAATTGTTTGAACTTCATTAGACAGGTTAATCAATATCACTTTGATCTCCCCTCTATAATCTGCGTCAATCGTTCCCGGCGTATTCAAGCAGGTTAAACCTTGTTTAATGGCCAAACCACTCCTAGGCCTTACTTGAGCCTCCCAATTTGGAGGCAATGCAATATGCAATCCGGTTGGAACTAAAATGCGTTCCATGGGTGCTAAATGAATGGGGGATTGGATAAAAGCGCGTAGGTCTACACCAGACGATCCAGCCGTTGCATAGGAAGGCAATGGATGATGACTGTGGTTGACAATTGGAATGATTGTAGACATGTGCTACAAAAGTACTTAAAAAACCAAGTAATCTGAACCTGAAAGGCTTTAGTTAACAAATTATTTAGAAGTAAAAAATCGACCCAAAACGCAAGGTATTGGACAATGGATTTCTTGTAATTCCTCCCCCAGTAGGGACTAAATAAGAAAGATTAAATCTTGATTGTTGGTATTGGAAGCTGGAACCAATGGTAAAGTATTGCATGCTCCCTAAGTTCTTGTTGTTATCGACAAAATATCCCGCTCTTAAATAAAAACGATCCGTATAGTTATATTCCATGCCTAAGGATATTTTTAAAGACTCCGACAAGGGCATGCCATATTTATTTGAAAAAGAGTTGAACCAGCTTGATACAACAGACTGTGTAAAATATTGGTCCACCAATTCAGGGTCATTGGAATTTGGACTAGCAGGCACCATCAAACGATTTACATCCACCCCCATTTCCAAGGAATTTTCTTGATCGAATTTATTTAGATATGCTACTCCTAATCCAATATTTGCTGGTATAAAATACTTATTTTTTGACTCATTAGAGTAACTCACTTTTCCACCTAAATTAGACAAAACTAAACCTCCATGAAATCCTTCCAGATTTTCATTTTGTTTGTAAAATAAACTGATGTCTCCAGCAAAAGTGTTACCAGCCTTATAGTTGGTGCCGTTGGTACCATAAGAACCTTGTACCAATCTGGAATGAATATACCTTAAGGTTACGCCCATACTCAATGCATCTGTCAACAAAATATTATATCCAAAATCGTAGCTAAATTCAGAAGGTCTTTGTGAAGGCAAAGTAGATTGGCCGGATTCGTCTGTAAAGTCAATATTACCTAAACTAAAAAAACGCAATGAACTATTGATACCAGAAAAACTATTCAATTTTTTATAATACCCCGCACTCGCCAAATACACATCACTTAAGCCCAAGTCTTTTAACCAGGGCGTATAGTTGATTAAAAATCCACTATTGTTGCTCATGTAAGGAATCTTGGCCGTGTTGCCAAAAAGGTCATTTGCCTCTGGAGACATCGCAATCGATAAATTACCCATACCGCCTGATCTTGCGTCGGGAGAAATCATCATAAACGGTACTGCGGTACTTTGTAATTTTATTTTTGTCTGTGCGCTAGTATAGCTAACAACTAAAATCAAACTCAAAGAAAAGATCGTTTTTATGGATGCTTTATGTATCATACTCAATTGCTTTAAGGTGCTATAAGGGTAAAGATAACCCTAGTATTTAATATTTAAAACTTTAATAATGTATTTAATAATTGCTCCTGTATGCCATTTTGACTAACCAATACCCTTATATAATATTGTCCAGGAGGAAGGAGTCTCCCATTATTAGCATGCGCATTCCAGTTGACTACAATACGATTTCCAATGGGTTGTACCTGTTCTTGTTGCATGAAATGTAGTTTACCACTTAGATCAAAAATTTCCACAGTCGTCTGAATGAGGTCTTGTACATTTTTTATCTCAAAACTAAATTTAGCGGCATTTTGAACTGGATTTGGAAAGACTTGTAAGTTCCTTATGTTTTTATTTTTATCCTCAGGCACTTCAATCCATAAAGTGTCTTTAGAAACGTTCCCCAGTAAATCCCATGCTTTAATGACCAAATGATGCTTCCCTGCTTTCAAGATAGGGAGTGGATATTTTATGGAGCCGGTATCATATCGATTTAAGGTATAGGAGAAAAAAGAATTGAGGTTGAAACGCTGCGTCAATGTATCATCTACTATCAACCTTAAGTCATGCCCTAATTCATTTCCAGCAAATTGAATGCCTGCACTGTCCTTAAGATTTACAATTAAATTTGCGGGAAAACTCACCCAATCTCCGTCTTTAAAATAAGGTGTGTTGATATAAGATTGTATACTTGGACCAACCGTATCTGAGCTATTTTGTATTGAACTGCCTTGAATAAAAATGGATTTAAATTGCGCACTTGCATCGATGGTATCATTGTAGGCATAGAGCTGCAATTTCAACGATTTTTCAGTAGAACTTGGCAGGCCAATAGGCAGGATAAAACTAATTTCAAATTGACCATTTTGAACTGAAGCTTTTCCTTTAAAAATAGCCTGCTCCTGCGTTTCAACCAATACAGATTGACTGGTTGATTGATTCGCTAATGTCTTTTTAAAACTTGGCGCATCCCATAAAACCATGTCCACAAATCCATTGAAGTTTTCTACCTTTTGAACAGGATGCGTAATTTGACCTTTCAATGTATACTTGCCCCCTGCTTTCAGCTGGATGGTATCGGACCATTTTGCCTCATTCAATTCCGTACAATTGATTTGATATTTTGGTTGTGCAATTTGTAATGCAGGGTCCCCCATCAAGCCAAACTTAAACGCATTTAATCGATCCCCATTTTTACTGAAATTGTATTTTTTTGCAGTTTGTAATGCTTGACCAATGGAAGCAAATTTTCCTTCCGCATTGGGCACCAATAAAGCCTGCATAAAAGCATCGTTAATTTGTTTATTACTAAAAGCAAAAACAAGCCTATTAGCAGCTACTAGTGCTATGATTCCTTTTTCATTTTGCATCAATGCTTCAAATCCTATAGGTGCGGTTCCGGGTTGATCATAGGGCGCAAAGTCACATGAAGCGGTTACCATAATTGGCAGTCTGCCTGGATTATTCCATCTATCCATCTCTGTTTTTGAAATAACATTTTCCTCTGAAAGTCTTAAAAAATTACCATGACCTGTATAATTAAGCAATAAGGTGCCTTCTTGTATGGACTCTTGTATCGCTTTATTCACTTCGGGATATTCAGCTCCTGTAGCGGTTTGTTTTGATTTGAATAAATCAAGGTAAATTTTTCGATGATTCCATTGTGCGGTTTTAGCAGCTATATTGCCAATAATGTCTTCGGCATCTTGTAAGTGTAAGTTGTAATCTGCATCATCTGCCACCCAAGTCAATTGATTTTGCCAAAGACCCATTTTCTTTTGCTGTTGATACTGCATTATTTTTTGCACCATCTTGTTTGCTTCAGCAATATTTCTAGCAGGTATTCTCCCCACGGCTAAATCAATAGAGTCAATCGTTTGAGGAAAGCGTATTTGTGCACCTGCTTGTTGAATAGCATAAAAATCATCTGTGCCATACGAGGTTAAAATTGAATTTGAAACTTCACTTGTAAAAACGGGCAATTCATTGTTCACTTGAATGTTCTTAGGATTGAAATTACCCATACCTACTAACAACAAATAAGCTGGCCTAGCTTGTTGGTTCAATTTTGATTGCTCTAAAATATACTTTACATAATTTCTAATGGCTATGGGGTCTGTTTGTCCACTCGACATTTCATTGAAAACTTGCGTGGATTGAACGAGACCTACTTTAAAGCCATGCTGTTGTTCATGAAAAGTCTTCAACTGTTTTGCAGCCGCATAATAAGCTGGCGCAGTAATAATGATATAATCAACTGGCTTGGCAGCAAAACTAGTATCTTGATCTATTTTACCAGCAAATTGAGCCGAATTCACCTTATTGGATTCAAAAACAAAAAAATATTGATCGGTGCTATCTTTTGATTTAAAAGTAGCTACCGAATTTTGACCGTACGTAACTGACATTGAACTTGGCGTCAAACAATTACTTACTTCCCAAACCTTGGTTTGATTGGTGGCATTTTCAATTTCAAAATCAACCAATTGATTGGTTGATTTTATTGGCGAATAATCAAACCCAAAACTACTTGTACCCCAATAGCCTATTTTTCTAAGCGCGTGTATTGCAATAAAATCAATCCATCCGGTGGCAGTAGAGGGTCCATTAAATTCCACTTGTACATTTAGATTCGACAAAGACTGTGCAGGTTTCAAAATTTTACTTGCATCAGCCCAAAGTGTGATGCTATCTAATTTGATTTTATAGGCATCATCAAAAATTAAACCAGACACCGAACTCAATGTAGTTGTATTTAATAAAAAATCATTGAGTTGAATGCTAAAACTAGCATCCGTTTGATAGGTGGTTGCCGCTAATTGACTTTGCAAAGTAATAGGTGCATTCAATTGCAAGCCTTCCATGTTTAAAGCAAATTGAATCTTTGCTTTTTTGCCGTTACCCATACCCATAGGGTCTCCAAGCCAAACTTTTCCGCTGCTTAAAATATTAATACTGTCTTTTTCAATCAACCATTTTGCCGGATAAAATTGTACCAATTTTGTTGCAGGACTGGTACTCGAGAAAGTAGTTATTCTTTTCCCTTGAGACCCAATGCGAATAAAAAAATACAAAGAATCATTGCTTACAATTTTTTGTCGAATAGGTGCTTCAAATGTGGCTGATTTAACCCATTTGTTTTTCCCTTGCGCATAAAACAAAAAACGATCTTGATCGTCTAGCATTCCATCTCCTCCATCTTGCATTTCAATGGCTATTTCTGTTAAACTATCAGGCAATCCTTTTGGCACTATTTCCTCTAATTTGGATAAGTCCATTCCGAACAATTGCACTTGACTTGCATTCAATTTTCCCGTAAATCCCATCGACTTTAACTGCGCACCAGACAACTGATACACCCCCTCGTTTGGAACCGCTATTTTAACCCAATTTCCTTTTGAAAGCATGCCCACCTGCCCATGTAAATTCTGGGCACAACAGCATCCAATTAAAAAAAATGTTAAAACAACATATCTCATGCCATAAAATTAGGGTTTTACTAACATAAGAATCTATTTGCAATTGAATAAATGAGTGAAAAAGCAAGTATATTCGCAAAAGATTTCTAAACGAACAGCTTAAACAAAGAAGATGAATTTTATCAATAGCATTTTATTATTTTTTGCGGTCCTTTTTATAGGCCCAAAATTGATCTCCACATTTGAAACCAACAATAGCAATAAAGTCGCCTTTGCAACAAAAGACGACCCATATGATAGCACAATTTTAATTCGAGGTGGTACTTTTGCTATGGGTATGAATCAGGAGAATATCATGGGGGATTGGAATAATAATTTACGTAGGGTGACAGTGAGTTCATTCCGCATTGATCAATATGAGGTGAGCAATTTGCAATATAGAAATTACATCAAATGGTTAGAAAGAGTTTTTATACCAATGGGCAAAGACTCGATTGTAAAAGCTGCATTGCCTGATACCTTAGTGTGGAGATCCGACCTTGCTTACAATGAACCAATGGTAGAAGGATACTTCAGAAATAAAGCATTCAATGATTACCCAGTGGTAGGTATCAGTTGGGAACAAGCAAATGCTTATTGCAGATGGAGAACAGACAGAGCGAATGAAAAAACATTAATTAAATATGGCTTGATTGATCCTTCTAAACCATATATAGGGAAAATGGAAGCGAGCAATAGCTTAGTGGATAGTAATAAAAAAAGCACTCCAATCCCTCAAAAGGCAAAAGTAAAAAACAAGAACTTAGACGACTATGTTTTAATTCCTGACTTTAGATTACCCACCGAAGCTGAATGGGAGTATGCTGCAAAAGTATCTAGCGGTAAAAATTATATTTCGAATTTCAATAACCCAAAAGCGGGTCCAAATTCTGGAGCCCCCAATGCAAGTATTGTTACCTCTAATTCGCCTTATCCATGGAGTTCTAATGGCAACGATGGATTAAGAAGCAACCCAGTTGGTCGTCTTAGTAAAAAAGATAAAGACAACAGAGGCATGTTCATGGCCAATTTCAAAAATGGCAGTGGCGATTATATGGGTATGGTAGGCTATGCAAATGATGGCGCAGGATTCCCCAGTAAAATCAATAGCTTTTTACAAAATCCTTTAGGCTTGTACAATTTAAGTGGCAATGTAAACGAGTGGGTAGCGGATATTTATCGTCCAATGAATAGCATCGATATGGATGACTTTAATCCCTATAGAGGAAACAGTGTTTTAGACGGAGATGACGCAAGTACTTCAAGTTATGAGACGGGTACAAATACATTGATTTCAAATAAATCAAGAGTGTATAAAGGGGGCAGCTGGAGAGACCGACCTTATTGGTTAAATCCAGGCACAAGAAGGTATTTAGATCAAGATAAATCATCCAGTACAATCGGTTTCAGATGTGCGATTTCTGCTTTTGGCATGGATACTCCAGATGCCAAAGAGGAACAACCTAATTTATGGCAGAAACTTAAAAATATCTTTTAATGAAACTACGTATTGGTTCAGGGATAGATTTTCATCAATTGGTTGAAGGTAGAGATTTATGGATTGGGGGTATTCACATCCCTCACCACAAAGGCGCCTTAGGACATAGTGATGCAGATGTTTTATTACATGCAATCTGTGACGCATTATTAGGTGCTTTAAGCCTTGGTGATATTGGCACCCATTTCCCAGACACAGACAACGCTTTTAAAAATATTGATAGTAAAATACTATTAAAAAGAACCTACGATTTAATTACAAAAGAAGGTTATCAGATTGTCAATATTGATGCTACACTTTGTCTTGAAGCACCAAAGATTAAACCTTATGTAATTCCAATGCAAGAATGCATTGCCTCTATATTACAAATAGGCAATAAAGATATTTCTATCAAAGCAACGACCACGGAAACAATGGGTTTCACAGGTAGAGAAGAAGGCCTGGTGGCAACTGCTACTTGTTTATTGATGGCAAAAAGCTAAATTTTACTTTATGACGTTTGGATCCATTGAGGAATTGTATGAAATTTATTGTGCACACCCTGCTGTCGTAACTGATACAAGAAAACTTATTCCAGGTGCCCTTTATTTTGCTTTAAAGGGACCAAATTTCAATGGCAACCAATTTGCATTAGCTGCATTAGATGCAGGTGCAAGCTACGCCATTGTGGATGAGGAGATTCCAAACAGCGCAGTAGCTCAAGATCGCATTATCTTGGTGCAAGATGTTTTAACTACTTTACAGGCTTTAGCTAAATACCATCGTCAACAATTTACTATTCCTTTTATAGCTATCACTGGTAGCAATGGCAAAACAACCACCAAGGAATTGGTATTTGCAGTCTTAGCAAGCCATTTCAAAACCTATACCACGCAAGGAAATTTAAACAACCATATTGGTGTGCCTTTAACGCTATTGAGCATCCCTAAAGAGGCTGAGATGGCGGTGATTGAAATGGGCGCGAATCATTTACATGAAATAGAAAGCTATTGCAATTATACATTACCAACACATGGCATGATTACCAATTGTGGGAAAGCCCACCTTGAAGGATTTGGCGGTGTGGAAGGTGTGAAAAAAGGAAAGGGTGAATTGTATGATTACTTAAGAGCAAATAATGGTTCCGTGTTTTTAATGGAAGACTACGATTATTTACAACAAATGGCGAAAGGTATTTCACATATTATTGGCTACGGACAAAAGCAGGGACAATTACAAGGCATAGCTATAGATCATAACGGCATGTTGACGGTGCAAATCAATAAAGGAATTGATATAACCGAAATACATACAAATTTAGTGGGCGATTATAACCTTCCAAATGTGCTCGCTGCTGTAACCATAGGTCAATACTTTAATGTACCTGTAGAAAAAATAAAAGCAGCAATCGAACATTATACACCAACCAATAGTCGATCACAATTATTGACTTGGAATAACAACGAAGTAATTTTAGATGCTTATAATGCGAACCCTTCCAGCATGAAATTAGCGGTAGACAATTTTACCAAATTGAATAAAGAAAACAAGATTGTTTGCTTAGGCGGCATGAGGGAATTAGGCGCGGATACTTTAAAAGAGCATCAAGCTTTAATTGATCAATTAAAGCAAAGTCAATGGAAGCAGGTTGTACTGGTAGGCGCAGAGTTTAAACCTTGTACACATGATTACCTTTATTTTGATACAGTGCAAGAGGCAAAGGCTTGGTTACAAGCCCAACAATTTACTGGCCATACCCTATTAATAAAGGGTTCTAGAGGGATACAGATGGAGCAATTGATTGCTTCATAATTTTTATTATCTTTGCAGGATGAAAAAAAGCTACTTATACAGCACCTTAACCAATAAATGCCCAAGATGTAGAGAAGGTGCCTTATTCACTTCTACCAATCCATACGAATTTTCAAAGATCACAAAGATGAATGACCATTGTCCAGTATGCGGACAACCTACTGAAATTGAAGTAGGATTTTATGTGGGTACAGGTTATGTGAGTTATGCTTTAACAGTCGCTTATTTTGTTGCAATGTTTATTGCATGGAAAGTATTAATCGGTATGACCTGGGAACTAGACGACAACAGAATGTTTTACTGGTTGGGCACGACCATCGTTTTATTAGTTTTAATTCAACCTATCTTAATGCGTTTATCCCGCTCTATTTGGTTAGGCTGGTTTGTCTCTTATAATAAGAACTGGAAAAATGAGCCATTGGAATACAATGAGCGCATGGATGAGAAAATGAAGGAAATCTAAATATCTGGGATTGTCAACTCATTACTTTCGTTGACTTCCCACAGTATTTCTCTTTTACCAAAGCCTTTCAAAAGAATGCTGCGCATTCTTTTCTTTTTTACTTTTCGTCTACTTACACAAG
The DNA here is from genome assembly GCA_041303215.1 of Asinibacterium sp. Classification (GTDB taxonomy): domain Bacteria; phylum Bacteroidota; class Bacteroidia; order Chitinophagales; family Chitinophagaceae; genus Sediminibacterium. The sequence continues at coordinate 12,675 of JBFYPO010000060.1, forward strand.
CAAGCTTGTGACGCAGCCTTAAAGTAAAAAAGCCCATCACTTTCGTGATAGGCTTTGCAGAGAGGAAGGGATTCGAACCCCCGATACGTTGCCGTATACACGCTTTCCAAGCGTGCTCCTTAAACCACTCGGACACCTCTCTTTATTAGGATTGCAAATGTAAAATAAATATTTGGATTTTTAGGGAATACCCAAGCCAAAGAGCATTTCAGCATTCTTAGTTGTTATAGCAGCAATTTCATGCAATGGCATTAATTTAATCTCGGCTAACTTTTTTGCTACTTCTATCATAAATGCAGGCTCATTGGTTTTGCCACGATATGGCACAGGCGCTAAATAAGGCGCATCCGTTTCTAACACTAAGTACTCCATTGGGATATCTTTAACAGCTTCTGCGACTCCTGCATTTTTATAAGTTAACACCCCTCCTAATCCCAAATGAAATCCCATGTCAATAATTTGCGTTGCAGATTCCTTACTGCCACTAAAACAATGAAACACACCACGTAATCCTTTTTTTGCAAAAGGCTTTACTAATTCAATGGTTTCACCCATGGCATTACGTGTATGTATTGCTATCGGTAAATTCAAATCAAGCGCCCATTGCATTTGTGTTTCAAAAACAAGTTGTTGTTCTTTTGCAAATGTTTTATCCCAGTAATAATCCAATCCAATTTCACCAATGGCAATAAATTTTCTTTTTGAGAGCCATGTTTCGACGATGGCTAATTCAGCTGCATAATTTTCTTTCACATAACAAGGGTGCAAACCCATCATCGCAATACAATGCGCTGGATATTTTGTTTCAATTTCTAGCATTGCTTCTAAAGAGCTGCTATCAATAGCAGGCATTAGAATTTTATCTACCCCATTGTTTGTAGCATTTTTCATCACCAAGTCAATATCAGACGTTAATTCCGCAGCATAAACATGGGCATGGGTATCAATAAAATGCATAATCAACTGGTTTTAAGTACAAAAAAAGCACTTTTTTAATGAATGACATACTAAAAGGCTTCATTTATGCGTTTAAGAATAAAAATTACTAACCCATCCCTTCATTGGATGTAAACTTTGTTTTTTATAGGGTACGGATTATACAGGCTGGGGTTTCTACCCTGGCCTTTTTTATGTCTTTATCTATAAGGCTTTAAATTGATAGCCCAGATTAGAAAAGTGCGCTAATACCTTGGGTAATGCAACGCTTAATCTTTCCATGGCTTTCGCGCTATCATGAAAGACAATAATGGACCCCGGTCTTGCAGATTGAATTACATTATGAGCGCATGTTTCTCCTGAAATACGAGTATCAAAATCTCCACTTAATACATCCCACATCACAATATTTTGTGGCAAATCTGATCTCGATCGCAAGGCTTTTATTTGTGCAAATTTGATCCTTCCATAGGGAGGTCTAAAAAGTGTTGAGGAGATTGATTGATTAGCTTCTTGAATTTCTTTCAAATAAGCTGTAGTTGTATTTTCCCAACCGTTCATATGGTTTTGGGTATGGTTTCCAACTGTATGATTTGCAGCAATGATTTCGGAATAAATAGATGGATACAATTGTACATTTTTGCCAATACAAAAAAAACTTGCCTTCGCATTATAAATAGCCAACTGCTCTAAAACAAATGGAGTCGCTATTGGATGCGGGCCATCATCAAAACTTAAAAAAAGCACTTTTTCCCTAGAAGGCATACGCCAGGTACAAGACCTATAAATGTAACGCAACCAAAAAGGAGTTTTTATCAAATACATACCCAAAGATAAATGGTTCTTTTGCCTGTTTGCAACTTATCTTTGTAAAAATAAAGTGCACATGGAAATATCGGCTAATCAAAAGGTTAGAGTGCGGTTCGCTCCCTCTCCTACTGGTGGTTTACACCTAGGAGGAGTTCGAACTGTATTATTCAATTATTTATTTGCAAAAAAATACAATGGTGAATTCATTTTAAGAATTGAGGACACCGATCAATCTCGTTTTGTACCAGGTGCGGAGCAATATATTTTAGATACCCTAACATGGTGTGGATTAACACCAGATGAAAGTCCAATACATGGTGGTGCCTATGGCCCTTATCGCCAAAGCGAAAGAAAACCTATGTACAAACAATATGCGGCCCAATTGATTGAACAAGGCAATGCGTATTATGCTTTTGATACGGCCGAAGAGTTAGATGCAAAAAGAAAAGAGATCCCAAATTTTACATACAGTCGTGCTACAAGAATGGGCATGAAAAATTCGTTGAGTTTGCCTCCAGCAGAAGTGAGTCGTTTATTAAATGACAACACTCCTTTTGTGGTACGCATTAATATGCCAGAAAATGAGGAAGTAGTATTTGAAGATTTGATTCGTGGTGAAGTAAAATTTGACACCAGCATGGTGGATGATAAAGTTTTATTAAAAGCAGATGGTATGCCTACCTATCATTTAGCTGTGGTAGTAGATGACTACTTAATGAAAATCACCCACGCATTTAGAGGCGAAGAATGGTTGCCAAGTGCCCCAGTACATATTTTAGTTTGGAAAAATTTATTCGGATTAGACCAGATGCCTAAATGGGCGCACCTTCCATTGATCTTAAAACCTGATGGCAATGGAAAACTAAGCAAACGAGATGGGGACCGTTTGGGCTTCCCTGTTTTTGCGATGGACTGGATGGATCCTATTTCTAAAGAAACAACAATAGGTTTTAAAGAGAGAGGTTTCTTGCCAGCTGCATTTGTAAACTTATTAGCGATGCTGGGTTGGAACGACGGCACGGATCAAGAAATATTTGCAGTCGACACTTTAATACAAAAGTTTAGTTTAGATAGAGTACATAAAGGTGGTGCAAAATTTGATTATGAAAAAGCCAAATGGTTTAACCAAGAATGGATCAAACATTCCGATAACGACTATCTAGCGACATTGGTTGCTCCCTATTTTGAGGCAGCAAAAATTGAAATTCACGAGCCAAGTTATTTAGTAAAAGTAATTGGACTTGTAAAAGAACGTTGTCAATTGTTATCAGATTTTATCCCTCAATCTGCTTTTTTCTTTACCGCACCAACCGAAATAGATACCGCTTCTATATTGCCAAAATGGGACGCCGCAAAAGCCGCTTTCTTTACCACCGTGATGGAAGCTTACAAAAGCCAAACAGTTCCAAATAACGCAACTGATTTAGAAGCACACTTTAAAGAATTGGCTGCAGATCAGGGCCTTAAACCAGGTGACTTAATGCTACCTTTCAGAATTATGCTGGTGGGTGGTAAATTTGGACCAGGTGTATTTGATATCGTAGCAAATATTGAAACACAGGATGCAGCAAAACGAATCCAATTTTGTTTGGATTTGATGTCAAAATAATGATGTAAATTGTAGATGATGAATACAGAAAGACCCATTAGAGTATTGGTAGCCAAAGTTGGCTTAGACGGACACGATCGCGGCGCTAAAGTAATTGCTACCGCTTTAAGAGATGCTGGTATGGAAGTCATCTATACCGGTTTAAGACAAAGTCCCGAAATGGTGGTACAAGCTGCCTTACAAGAGGACGTAGATGCTATTGGCATTAGTATATTATCTGGGGCACACATGACCGTATTCCCTAAAGTGTATCAGCTGATGCAAGAGAAAGGATTAAAAGATGTCTTGCTTACAGGGGGCGGTATCATACCAGAGGAAGATAATAAACAACTACAAGACATGGGTATTGGTCATTTATTTGCTCCAGGCACCAACACCACTGATATTGCTGCTTATATTAAAACATGGGTGGCTGCCAATCGAATTTCTTGATCTATCTAATTCTATTTCAACTTATAAATTTATAGCAATGTCTTTTCAAACTTTGTTTACAAAAATGGAAGATCATACCTTGATCATTACCATCAATCGTCCAGAGAAATTAAATGCATTGAATCAGCAAGTGATGCAAGATTTAGAGGCAGTATTTGATCGTGTTTATAAATTTCCAGAAATTAAGTCAGTCGTGATTACCGGAGCTGGATTGAAAAGTTTTGTAGCTGGCGCAGATATCAAAGAATTTCAAGCATTATCAAAAGCAGAAGCAACAGCACTTGCTAAAAGAGGACAGGATGTGTTTTTTAAAATCGAAAATTCTCCTAAACCTGTGATTGCTTGTGTGAATGGCTTTGCATTAGGTGGAGGTTGTGAATTAGCTATGAGTTGTCATTTTATCATTGCTTCAGAAAATGCTATTTTCGGACAACCTGAAGTTAATTTAGGCATTATGGTGGGCTATGGTGGTTCACAAAGATTGACACAGAAACTAGGCAAAGCAAGGGCGATGGAATTGGTGATTACAGGCAATACGATCAACGCAGCACAGGCATTACAATATGGCTTAGTCAATTATGTCGTTCCTCAAACTGAATTATTAGACAAAGCAATTTCTCTTTTAGCAGCGGCACATACCAAAGCGCCATTGGCTATCGCTAATTCTATCCAAGCAGTGAATGCCGCATGGGATGAATCCCAAAATGGATACGAAGTAGAAGCTAATTTATTTGGAGACTGTTTTATCACAGCAGATTGTAAAGAAGGCATTCAAGCCTTTATAGATAAAAGAAAACCTCATTTTACCGGTCATTAATCCCCCATTTTTGTTCGAATTTAATAGGTCCAACTGACTCAGTTTTATCATTGCTGTCTTACCTTTGCGGTATTAAAACTGCAAGTATGGAATATAGAATTGAGAAAGACACAATGGGTGAAGTGAAAGTACCCGCTCATGTTTATTGGGGTGCTCAGACACAAAGAAGTATCGAAAATTTTAAAATTGCACAGGACATCAACAAGATGCCTAAGGAAATTATTAAAGCTTTCGCCTATTTAAAAAAAGCGGCTGCATTAACCAATTTTGACGCAGGTGTTTTACCAAAAGAAAAGTGTGACTTGATTGGTCAAGTATGTGATGAAATACTTGCAGGTAAATTAGATGACCAATTCCCTTTAGTTGTATGGCAAACTGGTAGTGGCACTCAAAGCAATATGAATGTGAACGAAGTGATTGCTTATAGAGGACATGTACTTCAAGGCGGTAGCTTATCCGATAAAGAAAAGTTTTTACATCCGAATGACGACGTCAATAAATCACAATCTTCTAATGATACTTTCCCAACAGCAATGCATATTGCTGCTTATCAAATTTTAAAAGAAGTAACCGTTCCTGGTATCACTACTTTAAAAAATACATTAGATGCAAAAAGCGCAGCTTACATGCATATTGTTAAAATTGGACGTACCCATTTTATGGATGCAACCCCTTTAACATTAGGCCAAGAAATTAGCGGCTATGCAAGTCAATTAAAACATGGGTTAAAAGCCATCCATAATACATTGGACCACTTAAGCGAATTGGCTTTAGGTGGCACAGCAGTTGGAACAGGGATCAATACACCAAAAGGCTATTCAGAAAATGTAGCAAAACATATTGCTAATTTAACTGGCTTGCCATTTGTAACCGCTGAAAATAAATTTGAAGCATTAGCTGCACACGATGCCATTGTAGAAGCACATGGTGCATTAAAAACTGTTGCAGTTAGCTTAATGAAAATTGCCAACGATGTGCGTATGTTGTCTTCTGGACCACGCTCTGGTATTGGTGAAATTTTTATTCCAGACAACGAACCAGGTTCTTCTATTATGCCAGGTAAAGTAAACCCTACTCAATCAGAAGCATTGACCATGATTGCTGCTCAGGTAATGGGCAACGATGTGGCCATTAACGTGGGTGGTTCAATGGGTCACTTTGAATTGAATGTATTCAAGCCTGTCATGATCTATAATTTCTTACACAGTGCAAGATTGATTGGTGATGGCTGTATTAGCTTTAACGATAAATGTGCAGTAGGCATTGAACCAATAGAAGCCAATATCAATAAGCATGTAAATAATAGTTTGATGTTAGTAACATCTTTGAATACTAAGATTGGTTATTACAAGTCTGCAGAGATTGCACAAAAAGCACATAAAGAAGGTACTACATTAAAAGAAATGGCCGTGAAATTAGGCTATGTTACCCCAGAAGAATTTGACGCTTGGGTGATTCCAGCTGATATGGTAGGATTGTAATTTTTATCCTTCTAAAAAAGTAGAATATATACTATCTCTAGCTTTCTACAAACGATCGCTGCGCAATAGTATATATTCTACTTTTCTTTTTTATCAAAAGCCATATCATTTCAATATGCAATCTGGAACGATCGCTTCGGAATAGGTATATTTTCTACCACTTTTTATGCTCAATAAATTTTAGTGCACTCTTTCTCCGTTAGAGTAAGTCTTCAAGACTTTAACGTGCAAGATACTATCTGTGGGAACTTTCATTAAGTCTTTATCCAATAAGATAAAGTCAGCCTTCTTCCCTACTTCAATAGAACCTACTTGCTTCTCCATGCGGTTTGCTTTTGCAGCCCAGATGGTCATACCACGAATGGTCTGCTCACGTGTTAATGCATTTTCCATTTGGAATCCACCGGCTGGAAATCCTTTTGCATCCTGTCTTGCCACTGCAGCTAAGAAGGTTTTGAAAGGATTAATTTCTTCTACTGGAAAATCTGTACCTAAGGGCAACCATCCATTTTGCTTTAATAATTGCTGGAAGGCATAGCCGCCTTTTAAACGCGCTGTACCTAAACGATCTCCAGCCCAATACATATCAGAAGTTGCATGTGTAGGTTGTACAGAAGGAATGATGCTATACTTTCCAAAATAATCAAAGTCAATTGGATTTAAAATTTGAGCATGTTCAATACGCCATCTTTTATCATTCTTACCTTTTAAATATTTCTCGTACACTTGTAAGACCACTCTATTGGCGCTATCTCCAATCGCATGGGTACACATTTGAAAATCAGTGTTGATTAATCTAGCGGCAACAGAATCAAAATGGGCTTGACTGCTTAATAAGAAGCCGCCCCATCCTGGCTGATCTGTATAGTGCGCCAATAAAGCAGCACCCCTAGAACCCAAAGCACCATCACCATATACCTTCACGCCTTTCACCATCAATCGGTCTGTGGTATAGCCCCCATTGGTGAAATAAGAAGAAGTATATGAACTTGGCTTGTCACTTAACATCACATACAAGCGCATTTTTAAATCATTGCTTTTTTGCAAAGCGTCTATCATGTCAATATCATTGGGACTTAAACCACAATCTGTGATGGTAGTTAATCCTGTAGCGAAACAATTTTTCTGTGCTGCTGTCAACCAATTTTTATAGTCTTCTTGCGTAGCTGCAGGTACATTTCTTTCTACTACACCCACTGCATTGTCAATTAATAAACCTGTCAATTTCCCCCCTGCTACTACAAAGTCTCCTCCTTCCATCGTTTGGCCTGCTTTTACCCCCGCTAGCTGTAATGCTTTGTCATTGGCAATACTAGCATGACCATCCACACGCTCTAATAAAACAGGGCGATCTGGGAACAAGGCATTTAATTCCGCATTGGTAGGAAAAGCTTTACCTGGGAATCTGTTTTGATCCCAACCTCTTCCACGAATCCATCCATTACCTGGATGCGTTGCAACAAAATCTTGTACACGCTGTAGCACTTCTTCCCATGAATTAGCAAACATTAAATCCACCGCATACAAAGACTGACCATATCCCAAAAAGTGTGCATGCGCATCCACGAATCCAGGATATACGATCGCTCCTTTAGCATCCACTACACTATCCGCTTGATACGTTTTTAAAATCTCGTCATTGCTACCTACTGCAACAATTTTCCCGTCCTGCACTGCCATTGCTTCTGCTGTTGCAAAAGCATCATTCACTGTATAGATTTGGGCATGATGCACTACTAAATCAACTCTTTGATTGACACATGAACTACATAATAATGTAATGGCAATAGCGAATAATGAACGCATGGTATAAGTTTAGAAACTAAAAATAAGGAATAATACTTCTAATTCAATAATTCACAAGGCTTAAGACCAGTGTGCTTTTTAAAAGCAGCAGAAAAATGTGAAATAGAAGAATAACCCAATAAAGCTGATACATCGGTTACACTTAATGACTTCTCATACAACAAGTATTTCGCATGCTCCATTCTTTGTTGTTGATAGAAATCAAAAATGGTTGTGCCAAAAACTTCCTTAAACCCTTTCTTTAAATAGCATTCATTCATGGCTACTTTACGGCTCAATTCTTTAATGGTAATTGGATCCCCAATATGTTGCAACAAAATCTCTCTTGCTAAATAAATACTCTCTTTGCCGCGATCATCCGATAAAAACTTACAAGCAAAGCCTTCTTCTTTTTCGTCTACAATGCACTCTAAACTGAATAATAATAATTCATGAATTTTTGCATTGATAAATATATTCTCTAAGGATCCGGTATAACTATAATTCAATAAAGAATCTAATGTAGCGCGCTTACGCATACACAATGGAAATGTTTTAACGAAAGCATTTGGATGCTTAAAGGCCAACACTTCGTCCTTTCTATTATTCAACTTTACATTATGTACAAATTGATGCAAAAAAGTAGAAGTAAAATGAAACGAAAAAACATCGACTGTTCTAAGAGGTCCTGCACAATCTTCGGTAGGCAATTGACTACAATTACCACATAATTTATTTTCACAATAACGGTTACCAGAAATACAAAATCTTAACTCTAAATAATTGTCTGCTGGGCGACCTGCACTGTAATGATAAATGAACATTCCTGTATCTTCTAATTCAGCAGGTGATTGAGCATAGTAACGATTTATTTTGTACTGCGTAGAACCAGGAATAAGCTGTTCTTTTTGATACAACATAGCCATGCCAGCAAAGCCATTGGGCTGGTTCACTTGTTTTAATATGTCGTTGGCTACCATCATTCAGTCGCAAATTTAAACTATTAACAACAAATGATACAAAAAGGTTCAATTTATGACCTAAAAATGACGCAAAATAAAGCCCAAAATTCGATCGGGATTAAAAAAAATCAAGACTCAATTAAATGGACTCGAAAAATCGATTTTAAGGCCCTTTTTAGGCTCATTTTTGGACTTTGAAATGATTCGTGTTCAAATTTATTTGGGGATAACTATTCGACCATAAAGAGGCTTACAAAGGGATGAATTTTAGTAAATTTGTTAGCGTTCAAGACGCCCTATAAAACAAAAAATTTCACTGTTTATGTCAGAAGATTTACAACACCCAGATTCGGCCGAAAATAAGAACTATGGCGCCGATAGTATTCAGGTATTAGAAGGATTAGAAGCCGTAAGAAAACGCCCAGCCATGTATATTGGCGATGTAGGCATGAAAGGTTTACACCATTTAGTTTACGAGGTCGTAGACAACTCTATCGATGAAGCCTTGGCTGGTTACTGTTCTCATATCGAAGTGAACATCCATACAGACAATTCAATCAGTGTTCAGGACAATGGTCGTGGTATCCCTACCGCAATGCATACCAAGGAAAAAAAGTCTGCATTAGAAGTGGTAATGACCGTATTGCACGCAGGTGGAAAGTTTGACAAAAACACTTACAAGGTGTCAGGAGGTTTGCACGGTGTGGGTGTGAGTTGCGTAAACGCATTGAGTACTAAATTATTAGTAACAGTGGAGCGTGAAGGAAAAATATTTGAACAAGAATATGCCATTGGTGCACCTAAATACGCGGTTAGAGAAGCAGGTACAAGTGATAAAACTGGTACCAGGGTTCATTTCTGGCCTGACCAAACCATTTTCCAAGAAACAGTTTACCGTAAGGAAATCCTAGAAGGTCGTTTACGTGAATTGTCTTATTTGAATAAGCGTATCAGTATTACATTGACAGATTTAAGAGAATTGGATGAAAATGGCGCACCTTACGTGAATCATTTTTACAGCGAAGGTGGTATCGTTGAGTTTGTTCAAATGCTGGATAAGAATGGTAACAGAAACCCAATCATTGCAGCTCCTTTATATGTAGAAGGTTTAGATGAAGCGTCCAATGTGATGGTGGAAGTAGCATTGACATATAACGATGACTTTAAAGAAAACATTTTTTCTTACGTAAATAATATCAATACCATTGAAGGTGGTACACACGTTACTGGCTTTAGAACTGCTTTAACACGTGTATTCAAAAGCTATGGCGATAAGGAAGGCTTGTTTGAAAAGGCAAAAGTAACGGTAGAAGGAGATGACTTTAGAGAAGGTTTAAGTGCGATCATTTCTGTGAAAGTTCCAGAGCCTCAATTTGAAGGTCAAACAAAAACTAAATTAGGTAATAGTGAAGTGAGTGGTGTAGTGCAAACTACTGTGTCTCGTGTATTAGAAGCGTATTTAGAAGAAAACCCTAAGGAAGCTAAATACGTTATCTCTAAAATTATCTTGGCTGCTCAAGCGCGTGTTGCTGCTAAGAAAGCACGTGATATGGTGCAAAGAAAGACAGTATTGTCTGGTGGTGGCTTACCTGGTAAATTAGCAGATTGCTCTGAGCGCGATCCAGAAAGATGTGAGTTATACCTTGTCGAAGGAGACTCTGCGGGTGGAACAGCTAAACAAGGTCGTGAAAGATCTTATCAAGCAATCCTTCCATTACGTGGTAAAATCCTGAACGTAGAAAAAGCAATGGAACATAAGATCTATGAAAACGAAGAGATCAGAAACATGTATACTGCATTGGGCGTGACAGTGGGTACTCCAGAAGATCCAAAAGCATTGAATATTGCAAAATTGCGTTACCATAAATTGATCATCATGACCGATGCCGATGTGGATGGATCGCATATCGCCACATTGATTTTGACATTCATCTTTAGGTACATGAAAGAATTGGTTCAGAATGGTTATGTCTACATTGCACAACCTCCTTTGTATTTAGTGAAGAAAGGTAAAGACCAAGAATATGCCTACAGCGATGAGCAAAGAAAAGCATTGATCGAGAAATTAGGTGGCGGAAATGATAGCTCTGTCACTATTCAAAGATATAAGGGTCTGGGTGAAATGAACGCGGATCAGTTATGGGAAACCACTATGGATCCAACTAGAAGAACCTTGAAACAAGTGACCATTGACAGCGCTGCTGAGGCCGATAGGATCTTCAGTATGTTAATGGGGGACGAAGTGGCTCCTAGAAGGGAATTCATTGAATCTCATGCGAAATATGCTAAAATTGACGTTTAAGGGCCTCAGTTGAGGGGAATTTATAAACATTTAACAAAAAAACGTATAAATCAAACCTTGGATATCAATAAATAAACTACTTTCAATAAGCATTTTAATAATTAAAATATATACAAAATGGACACTTCAAAAATGATCAAAGCATACTGCTTGAAAACAAAAGAAAAAAACGTACCAATGCATGACGCTGTTGTTACTAAAACTGCTAAAGGCGGTTATATGGCAGGCGGACATGATGGTAAAGGAAATAAAATGGCAGCAATCATGAGCGAAGCAAATGCTTTAAAAGCAATCGCTGATGGCGTAGCTAAAAAAGGATTTTAATTTTATACGCAACTTTTATAAAATATAAAGTCACGTATAAATTTCTCTGATGATTTTAGTAAGGCCACCCATAAACGGTGGCCTTACTATTTTTAAACTCCTACTTCACGACTCCATAGTGAATTTTCGTTAAAGTAGCAAAGCAATGCTCCATACTCTTGATATCTTTTATGATCAAAATAAAGGTCTTTCCCACTTGTTTGAAATGGGCATTGTTCATTGCTGTTTGTGTGAAACTTAATAAGCCTTTAAAAATGTCACTTTCATAATAAGGCGAATCCGGTCTGTTAATAAAGAAGCACCTAAGGGTCTCTTCTTTCAATGTCATTTTCTCGAAACCTAAAGCGATCGCCAAGCGTCTTGATTGTATAGTCGTAAAAAGTGAAGCAACTTGTTTTGGCATTGGACCAAACCTGTCTATTAATTCTGCTTTCATGGCTTCTAAGGCTTCATCGTCATCTGATTGGTCAAGACGGGTATATAAAGAAAGCCTTTCGCCAATACTTTCCACGTAGCCATCAGGGATCATGATTTCCAAATCGGTGTCGATCGTACAGTCTTGAACAAAATCATCTTGTTTACTTATTTCTGCTTCAAATAAATCTTTAAAATCGGAACGTTTTAATTCACGCACTGCTTCAGCCAAAATCTTCTGGTACATTTCAAAACCAATTTCTGCCATAAAACCACTTTGTTCTCCACCCAATAAATTTCCAGCACCTCGAATATCCAAGTCGCGCATCGCAATTTGAAAACCTGAACCTAATTCACTAAACTGCTCAAGTGTTTGTAATCGCTTTCTAGAATCATCCGGTAGCGTGCTTAATGGCGGTGCTAATAAATAACAGAACGCCTTCTTATTGCTTCTACCAACCCTGCCCCTTAACTGATGTAAATCACTCAAACCAAATTGATGTGCATTATTGATGATGATCGTATTTACATTCGGAATATCCACCCCACTCTCTACTATATTTGTACAAACCAACACATCATACCTTCGTTCTATAAAATCAAAAATTTTCTCTTCTAACTGATGTCCTTCTAATTGTCCATGTGCAAA
>JBFYPO010000061.1:0-36762 GCA_041303215.1 Asinibacterium sp.
GCCAATATTAAAGCCATATTGAATTCAAAAGGCTATACAACCCCATTGGTGGCTGACATTCATTTTACGCCCAATGCAGCAGAAATTGCAGCAAAGATTGTAGAGAAAGTAAGGGTGAATCCGGGCAATTACGTTGATAAGAAGAAATTTGAACAGATTGATTATACAGATGCAGAATACATAGAAGAGATAGAACGAATTAGAGAAAGATTTACCCCACTTGTACTTATTTGTAAAGCGCATGGCACTGCAATGCGTATTGGTACCAATCATGGCTCTTTAAGTGATCGTATCATGAGTCGCTATGGCGACACGGCCATAGGTATGGTAGAGAGTGCGATGGAGTTTTTAAGAATTGCAAGAAGTCTAGACTATCATCAGATTATTTTGAGTATGAAGTCAAGTAATCCACAAGTGATGGTGCAGGCATATCGTTTATTGATTCAACAAATGCAACAGGAGTTCAATGAATTGTACCCATTGCATTTAGGGGTGACAGAAGCAGGGGATGGGGAAGATGGTAGAATTAAAAGCGCAATAGGTATTGGTACTTTGTTAGAGGATGGCATTGGTGATACAATTAGAGTTAGTTTAACAGAAGATCCAGAATTAGAAATACCCGTATGTAAAGACCTTGTAAAAAGGTATGCAGTTGAAAGTAATACAGACGCAGACAGGGTTCCTGCTATCACACAATTGCCTTATAGTCCTTTTGAATATAAAAGAAACAGTACACTGGCAGTGAAAAATTTAGGCGCTAAGCAAGTACCTGTGGTAGTGGCGGATCTAAGTCATTTAGCTTCCATTCAAGCAACGGACCTGGTGGCAATCGGGTATACATACGATGCAACTACGGATAAATGGGCTATCTCGGATGCTGCAGCTGATTATGTATTGATTGGCGCAACGCCCTTGAATTTTAATTTACCTGGCACTTTAAGTATTGTTGCTACACCATCCGTTTGTGCCAATGCAAAAGACATAGAAAAGTACCATCCAATAATGGATGCAGCCACTTTTATAAATATGGAATCAAAGCATCCTCAGTTAAATTTTGTTCAAATAGATTGTTATAGCGATCAACATTCAATAGCGGATGAATTATTATTGCAAATTGCAAAAGACCATACGGTGGTATTTTGTTTGAGTAGTCAAAGTAAAAATGCGATGCAGGCGGTTAGAAGAATGGCTATTCGTTTGATGCAATTGGCCATACAACAACCCATTGTTTTAGTAACAAATAGTGATTTGAAAACGACAGACGAACATTTGATTCATTTTGCAATTGAAACTGGTGCTTTATTATTAGAGGGTATAGGTGATGGCATTTGTTTAGGGTTGACTCAGTCTGCCTATGAGGCAAGTGTACACGGTTCAAATGTGTCTGGTCGTAATTATTTTAACAATGCAAGTATTGAACAATTATTAAACACGACAGCTTTCGGTATTTTGCAAGCTACGAGGACTAGAATTTCCAAAACGGAATATATTTCTTGTCCCAGCTGTGGTCGTACTTTATTTGAATTACAAGAAACGACAGCTAAGATTAGAGCAGTTACCAATCATTTAAAAGGGTTAAAGATTGCTATTATGGGTTGTATTGTAAATGGTCCAGGAGAAATGGCAGATGCGGACTTTGGTTATGTTGGAAGTGGTGTAGGAAAGATTACTTTATATAAAGGTAAGGAAGTGATGAAGCGAAATATTGATAGCGCAGTAGCGGTTGACGAATTAATTTTATTACTAAAAGAGCATAATGCTTGGATAGAACCTAGTTAACCTTCTACTTATGTACGCTGTATTTTACGCTATATTTTATTTAATTTCATTGATTCCATGGCCGGTCATTTATCTGTTGAGTGACGGGGTGGCCTTTTTATTAAGAAAGGTATTCAAATATAGAATAGCAGTAGTTCAACATAATTTGAACATTGCCTTTCCAAATAAATCTCCCAAAGAACGTCATCAAATTGCAAAAGAGTTTTACCAGAAATTTACAGATTCATTTTTTGAGACTATCAAGTTGATTTCGATGTCTGATAGAACATTCAAAAAAAGATTTACTTCCAATGTGGAAGTATTGAATGCTTTATATGCATCTGGTCAAAGTGTACAATTGATGGCTGGGCATTTTTTCAATTGGGAATTTGCTAACTGGGGCGCAGCAAAGTATGGAACCTATCCTTTTATTGCAGTTTATATGCCATTGAGTAATAGATTCTTTGATAGGTTGATTTTAGATATGCGTAAACGATATGGCAGCATCATGATTCCTGCTACTAATTTCAAAAATCAATTTCATCAATATGCCAATAGTGGGCAATATGCCATGGCATTGGCTGCAGATCAAAATCCGGGCAATCCAAAATCTGCTTATTGGGTGTCTTTTTTTGGACAACTCACGCCTTTTGTAAAAGGGCCAGAAAAAGGAGCCAAATTAAATAATACAGCGCAAGTCTTTATCCATTTTTATAGTACTAAAAGAGGCTATTATCATGCGCATTATGAATTGATGACGACCTCTCCTAATTATTTTAAAGATGGCCAGTTAACTGCTTTGTATGTTAAAGTACTGGAAGATAAAATAAAGCAACAGCCCGCAAATTATTTATGGAGTCATCGAAGATGGCGCTACAATTATGATGCCACTCAATTTGGACATTTGGTCGTAGATTAGTCCACTACCTCTTAAGGTGAATTTAAAATGGGCAATTAAAAAACTAGTTTTCTGCTGATGTAGTAGTTGGCTTCTTTGGGGAAGCAATAATGTTGAATTTGTTTTTCAAAAACTCAACGGCTTCCCATCCATCCTGAACGATTCTAATGTTATGGATGCCTTGTTTCTTAAGGACAGAAGCGGCTAATAATAATTCTTTGCCTGAATCATCTATTATATAGATATTAAAGTGTTCGTCTAATTCAGACATGGAGCCTGGATCACTAAATTCAATTAAAGGAAGGTTGATGGAGTCTTTGATATGAGCTTTATCGTAGACATCTTCTGTTCGAATGTCTAATATCATTAAATACTCGTCAAATGGAATGTCCATTGCGAGTTCATCCACTTCTACTTCAATGATCAAATCTATTTTTTGATCCGCTTCTACCCATGTAGCGAAACCGCCTTGTAAAAATCCTTTTACTTGAGTATAACCCAGCAATTCAAATTTTTTAATTGCGATTGCTGCTGTCTCTTCGGTACATACTAAAATAATAGGGCAATCAGGTTCTATTATTTTGAGGGCATTTAGTGTTTTAATGGCATCGAGTTCAACATGAATGGAACCTGGTATATAACCCTGTAAAAATTCAGAACCGATTCTGGTATCAATAATTTGAACCTTATCGTCTTTAGAAAATTCGATGAATTGAGCTAAGCTTAACTCCATATTATCCTACTAATTGTTCTACAAATTGATTGACTTGCTCTAGACGGTTGTAGTCTACCATATAAAATATGAATTTACCTTCACGCACCGTCACCACAATGCCCGCTCTTCTTAAAATGGCTAAGTGCTGCGAGGCAACAGATTGTTCCAATCTAAGTTTTACATAGATCTCGGTTACGGTCATTTTTTGATGCTCGTCAATTAATTTTAAAATTTGTTGACGAAGCTTATGGTTTAAAGCTCTTAGGATCATAGCAGCTTTTTTGCTATGAATTAAATCCACTTTTAATGGTGTGGTTCCATTGGCTAATTGTAGCAAGGGTAAAGATTGATTCATGACAAATTACATATTGGGGGTTATGAATTGTGATTCAGTACAAAGTTAATGAATAAATAATACATAAATTTTTATTATATGTATTATTTGCTTGGAATGATGTAGACTTCTTTAAGGTAATGGGGTCCCACATAGGCTAGGTTTTCAAATTGACCTTGCTTGAATTTTTCGGTGGCCATTTCCAATAAATCTAAGCTTGTATAATGAACTGCTTGGTAGAAGACTGGATGCGGTGCTGAAAATATTTTTGTCTTCTCTATGCCATTACCTACACAAATGGTTGGCTTGGAAATTAATTGGGCCCATTGACTTTGCTCCAAAACAATGGCTTTTTCGTCAAGTAAGGGTTTGCATGAAGGGTCGTAAATGGCGCCAAAGATTTCCATTCTTCTAGCATCTATCATAGATAAAACTTGAAAGTCAGTTCCGAAATCTGCGGGGGCCGTTTTTAAGGCAGCATGTGCTAGGGCATGTAAGGTAGACAGGCCAATTAAAGGCTTCTGCAAAGCATAAGCTATCCCTTTTGCACTCGCTAGTCCAACTCTTAGGCCTGTGTAACTTCCTGGCCCTAATGTAACTACAATGGCATCTACTTCTTGGAGGGTAGCATGCTGACTTTCTAATAGTGCAGCAATAGCGACTTGTAAAAAATTTGCGTGGCTAAAAGCTTCACTATGCGTTCTTTCGCCTACAATAACCTCTTGGTCACTAAGTGCAACAATTGCTTTTTCTAAAGCCGTATCTATGATTAATAATTTAGCCAACTTCTAAAATTGTAGTACAAAAATAGGTTGGTTTTGGTCAAAAAATTAGAAATTGCAATTCTAAAATTAAATATATGTCTAAACAGATCATTCAAACCAATAAAGTGCCTGCGCCAATTGGTCCTTATAGTCAAGCAGTGATTGCGAACGGTTTTTTATTTGCAAGTGGTCAAATCGCATTTGATCCTGCAACGGGAGAATTGGTTTTATCTTCTATAGAAGAAGAAACTAAGCAAGTCATGGAAAATATCAAAGCAATTTTAGAGGAAGCAAAAATCAATTTCGATCATATTGTAAAGACATCTATTTTCTTGAGCGATATGGGACTTTTTGCTGCAGTGAATCAAGTGTATGGCAGTTATTTTACAGCAGATTTTCCTGCTCGTGAGACGGTTGCAGTAAAAACATTACCGAGGTCTGTGAATGTTGAAATTAGTATTACAGCTGTGATGCAACCATAAAAGTGGTTCATTTTAATTGGTGCCATTGTAAGAAGCTGTGGCACTAAATTGATAAGTTGTTTCAAAATAAATTTCACCATGGGGTTCCAATAGTTGGAGCCCCATTTTATTGTTAAAACAATCAGGCGCACCACTTAAATTTTCAATCGCAATACTTTTTCGATCTTCTGGCGTATACAATTGCATGTAGGGATAATTGTGTATTGAATGTACTTGTATCAATTTTTCATTATACTGAATGGATACAGTAGGATGCATTGGATCCAATAAGAAACAATCATCAAAATGGGTAGCTCCAATTTTTTTTCCTTTTTCAAAAGCTTTCATTTCAGTCAGTTGACCTGTAGGAATCATCTCTTGGTCCATTTCAATTTGTCCAATAGCATTGAATTTTAAGTCGTAGTCGTTCACTTTGCCACCTAAAGTAAAATAGGGATGCCATCCATCCATCATTGGAATCGGAAAATTTGAATGATTGAGAACCCTTGTTTTTACACCAATTCGATGCTGTCGAAAAAGGGTCCATTGTACTTGAATGGAATAAGGAAAAGGAAATCCAGGGTCAGTGCCTAGGTAATCATACACAAAGCTAACCATGGCATGGTCGCTTGATTGTTGAGTGCTTTGAATTTCAAAAACAGCATCATAGATCAATCCATGCATAGCATGTTTGCCCAAATAGAATTTATTGAAACGTAAATATTGGCCCTCCCATTCATATTGGCCCTCCTGAATTCTGCAAGAAAATGGACTCATTTTCCCACTCCTAAATCCATTCATCTCAAAACTTTCTTCCTTTAGATCGACCTCAAGATAAGAAGGCATTGCATTACCATGAATGAGTTCTGTAGCTGGATCGTTTTTATTTATTTTCCAACTATTCATCAAAGCGCCTTTGCTAAAAAGGGTAACCATCGTATTGGCAAGGGGATCAATTAGTTGGATGGATTTGCCAAAGGGCTGGTCTTGTATTTGAATGTCAAAAGACATGGGCGTGGTTTAGGTGGAAAATTAAAACTATTCTATTAACTTTGAAAGAACAATTGTAAAGTATGCGTCTATTATTATCTTTTCTTTTATGCACTTTAGCTGGACAAGTCGTTGGGCAAGCTTGGCCTAAATATGATAGCACGATGAAAATTGGAAAATCGGGTTACCGCATCTCTTGTCTTAATAGGTCACCAGAAAAAAACATGTTGAATGTAAGACCTGTGGGCTTTAAGTCAGAATCAAGAGAAGCTTCAGTTGAAATTAAAGCGAGGGTATTAGGTGCAGAAATTGACGATTTAAACAATGATGGATTTCCAGATATCGTGATATATATAGAAGATGCTGCGGGTAAGAAAAGTATTTTTCCCATTTGTTCCGAAGACAATGAAAGGATTGGCCCCATTTTATTTCCAGATATCTACAATGACATGGAATTAAGTAAAGGATATAGAGGAAGAGATGAATATAAATTGGTAGAAGGGGTACTGTTTAGAAAATTCCCAATTTTCCCCGCTGACACCACTATTAAAGAACCTACCAATAAAATTCGTCAACTGATGTATCGTGTGGTTCAAGGGGAAAGAAATTCCTGGAAATTTAAAATGTTCAAACAGTTTGAATTAGATGCCAACTAGCGACCTGCTGTGATTACAATTTTACCCACTGCTTTCTCTTTTCCAGCATCATCACGAACAAATACTAAATAAATTCCTGAAGCTACTTTTCGTTGATTGCTATCTCTGCCATCCCAAATAGTTTGTCCTCCAAGTGCTCTAGAAGAGGCTACTAATTGCCCACTGATCGTAGTAATTTTAACCAAGGCATTTTCCACTAGATTTTTAATGACTATGGGCCCATTATGTGCTGGTCCAACTGGGTTAGGATAAATTAAGATTTTACTTTGTCTAGTAGCGCCTTCTGTCGCATTTCCTTTATAGCTTATGATTTCATTTGCGGTAAAGAAAAAAACAGTTCCGGTTGTTGGGTCAATTGCAATAGAATATACTTTATCGTTAGGTAGGGGGCTATTGGCGGTTGTAAAATGTTCAAGTACTTCCGTTCCGTCTTTACTAACTAGCCATGCACCATTATTAGTACCAATCCATTTTCTATTAGCACCATCTACACTAATACAATGAATGGTTTCCTTTTGAAATAAATAACCATTGAATCCATTGCTTTCTACAATAGGTAAAAATGCATCGCATGGTTCATTGAGGTTGCCGCATTGAAACAGTCCAATGCCATTGTCTGTACCAAGCCAAATTGTACCCTCTTTATCTTCAGCAATTGCAGTGACTTCCATGCTGGGTAAATTGCCGGCATACCTACTGGTGTTCAATTGTCTCCAACTGCCCTGGTTATTTTGTTTTTGAAACAACAATACGCCTTGTTGTGATGGACCAATCACCCAGTGTAATCCATTGTTTGCAACATGGAGTTGCTTTAAATTGTTTGCTGAAAAATTAGAAGGTATAGGATAGCTAGTCCAGGCTGTAGCTTCCTTGATGAGTATGCCTAGTCCTTCTTTTAAAAGGGTCATACTTCCATCTGCCTTTTGTTGGATGGATTGAATGTGTCCAATACCTGCATTTGGAATAGCTTGCGTAATGGTATTTTGACTTGGACTATAATTGAGTAATTGATTCCCCATGCCCATCCACCAACTTTGGTTCACAGGATCAATAGATAATGCATTGATCCTGCTCAATTTTAAATTTTGTAACTGATTATAATTTGTCCATCCAGCTGCATCTAAACTAGACATGCCCAAATTGCTGGTATCGTAACTCAGTAGCAATTGCTGGTTGGATATAGCAACATGAGGGCGTATATAATTTAATGGTCCCCCTAATTTGATCCATGAAGGAGAGGTGTTCTTGATGTATAGGCCTTTTTTATTGTCCGCAATCCAAATCGCATTGCCTTCTGTTACAACACTTACAGGGTTGATTAAAATATTGGTATCTACTAGGATGGTATTGGTTTTATCGGCATTCAATTGAACCAACATGCCCTTGTTTTGATCTATCACGCCTGCATAAATTTGGGATGCATCTGCATGGATGGTTTGAATACTGCCCTTGTTGATTTTGTACATTACTGTGTTGCTTTGGTAGGCATAAACAGCTTGTTGGGTATTAAAAAATAATTGATTTTTAAAAACAAACATATTTTGAATACCATTTATGCTTGCAGTATTTTCTTGTACCCAATTATTATACTGACCTAATGTACATGACCAAATTCCGTTTTCAGTTAATGCAAAAATTTTATTTTGGTATACAATGGTTTGAGTGACTTTAACCGTTTGTCGATTGTTATTAGGAAAGATGGTTTCTTTAATTTCCTTTTTTAATAAATCAATGACAACAATGCCAAAATTACAAGAGAGGTAAGCAAAATTATTTTCAATCCTTAAGTCATTAATGCCTTTGTCTGCAAACAAATTAGAGACTTGGATGTCATCAATCAGGGTCACTTGATCCCCTTGTACAATATCCACACGGCTATTTTGATAGGCAATGACAAGTTGTTTTTCAATAGGATACCATGCGATTTTATGCACCCCAATGGAATGTAAGCCATTTGTGGTGTTTAATGCACTGATGGTTTGATTCGCATCAATTTGTAGGACCTGATTGGCGGCAGCCACATAGAGTTGATCTCCTTTGATTACCTGCTGTATGGATTCATTGGAAAAATGTGCAAGCCAACTTCCAACTGGACCAAATCCCTCCTGGGCATTCAGTTCCTTTGAAAAGCAAAGGCATAAACCAACTATCAATATCCATTTTTGCATCTTATTTTTTTATTGCTTGATAGATTTGTTCTTGAATTTTTGGTCTTAGATTCAATGTACTAAATGCTTTATTGTCTCTTGTTGGGTAGACTCTATTGGATAGGAATATATACAACAATTGATTGTCTGGATCAGCCCACACACAAGTACCAGTAAATCCAGTATGGCCAAATACGCTAGTGGGGGCACTTGCACTTGGATAAGGGTCTTTAGATGTTGCATTGTCTTTGGCTGTTTTGTCGAAGCCAAGACCTCTTCGACTGATGACGGACTGATAACTTGTGAACCATTGAATGGTAGCTGGCTGCAAGTATTGTTCGCCATCCCATTTTCCTCCATTCAATAACATCATGTATAATTTTGCTAAATCAGTGGCATTGCTAAATAAACCAGCATGTCCTGCAACGCCCCCCATAGTGGAGGCACCTTCGTCATGAACGGAACCCTGAATCAATTCTTTTCTAAAATAGTTGTCTTGTTCTGTAGCAGCAATATTGGATTTATCTGCGCTATGTAAAGGCAAAAAACCAGTGCTGCGCATTTGCATCGGTCCGTAAAAAGTTTTTGTGCAATACTCGTTAAGGTTCATGCCTGTCACTTGTTCTACAATATTCCCTAGAAAAATAAAATCATTGTCGCTGTAGACATATTTCCCAGGAGCCGTGATTGGGCTCTTTAAGATCATACTACGAATACTATCCATAAAATGGTTTGCAAGGTATTTACCAGGCGTGACCATGAATTGATGTGAAGCATCTTGAACGGGAACAATCCATTTAGGGTTAATATTGCCCTCTTTGTCTAATAAGGATTCATAAAACTTTATATAAGGATAAAGTCCTGCTTCGTGTAACAGTAATTCTTTTAAACGAATACTTGCTTTAGGATTGCCAACTACCCATGGTAAATAATCGCCAATTGTTTTTTCTATATCTACTTTGCCTTCCTCCACTAATTTCATGATAGCCACCGTAGTAGCACTCGTTTTAGTGACAGAAGCAAGGTCATACAACGTAGCATTGGTCACTGCTGGAGATGCGCCCCCTGCAATGGTGCCATAGCTTTTGTTGAATACAATTTGATTGTCTTTCGCTACTAAAACCTGACAACCCGGAATAGCTTCTTTTTGAATCGCATCTGCTACGAGCGAATCTATGATGGCTAACTTTGCTTGATCAATAATTGCTGGCAGACATTGTTCTGCTAGAATTTTTTTTTTAATTGGCGCCTCAGAAGGCATTCCATATTTTAAGGTGGGACTAATACTTACCGGTAAAATGCCATTTGCTTGTACTTTTCCTTCTAGCCATTTTTGAACTGCTGCATGACTATACTTAGTATCCTCATATGCAAGTAAGATATTGTTAATCTTGCTAAAATCGCCTACTGCATAAGGGTTTCCAAAAATTAAGTGTATCCAATCTTCATGTCCTTTTTCATTTAAAAAAGCTAAAGTTGCTGGAGGGATATCAAAATGATTTGCCGGCCTTCTGTTGAAGCCATGTAAGCCAACTATTACTTGATCATACACTTTTAAGCTATCGTTGATCAATGCTAATTCATTGACATCTTTGCCATTTGTATGAAATACTTTTACGCCATAGCTATTGGCAATTGCATTTGTAAAAACACTAGCCCCTTTTGCATTGAAGGCAAGATAAGCTGTCTTGTTATTCAATGTTGGCGTATTGTTGGCACTTAAAAATGTAAGTGATTGCAGTGCCATTGCCGCATTGATGGTGCCTACTGATTGATTTAAATCTGCTACAATATGATTGGTATCAATTGTTTCAATTGCTGAAAGACCGTATTTGTATTTTGCAGTTAATATTTTTTTAACCCTAGCGTTAATATCTGAACGCTTAATTCTTCTTTCTTTAACTGCGGCTCTTACTTTTTCAATGGATTGTCCAAGTGCTCCTGGTAAACATAGCATATCATTGCCTGCTAAAATAGCTTGCACATTTGCTTCGCCCTGAGGAAAGTAATTTGCAATAGCCTTCATGTCCATGGCGTCTGTAACGCTAATACCTTTAAAGCCTAATTCTTTTTTTAACAATCCGTTGACTGCTTTAGGAGACAATGAAGTGGCATATTTTGGTCGATCGTCAATGGCTGGCACAGACAAGTGGGCTACCATCACTGATTCAACACCCGCATCAATCAAGGCTTTAAACGGGGCCAATTCTAGGCTATCTAACTCGGCCCTTGATTTGGTGATCACAGGTAAATCATAATGTGAGTCTACGTTGACATCGCCATGGCCTGGAAAATGTTTTGCAGTAGCCATCACACCATTGTCCTGCATCCCTTTCATATACGCAACACCTTGTTGTATTACTTTCTGTTTACTTTGTCCAAAGCTACGATCGTTGATGACTGGGTTCAAAGGATTATTGTTGACGTCTACATCAGGTGCATAGTTGATTTGAATACCCAATCTTTTTGATTGTGCTGCAATAGCTGCACCCATTTGGTATACTAAATCGCTAGCCGAAAAGGCACCCATTGACAATTGTCTTGGAAACATTTCTACACTATCTAATCGCATGCCAATACCCCATTCTGCGTCAATTGCAATGAATAAAGGTGTTTTGGCGATACTTTGGTAATGATTGGTCTGCACTGCTTGACGCACCGGCCCGCCTTGAAAAAAACATAGTCCTCCTACATTGTATTGTTGTATTAAGGCACTAATTGAATCGATTTTATGTTGATCCCAGTTACTATGGGCTCTAATCACCATTAATTGGCCAATTTTTTCGTTCAAATTCAATGCAGCAAATTGTTTTCTAACCCATTTTTTTTGGGACATTTTTTGTGCCTGAAGAGTGCAAATGAATCCAGTTAATAATAAGCCGGTGAGTAGTATCTTTTTCATATCAAATTTATGTACTGCAATTTAAGGATAAAAAAAGGCTTACCGTATACTGGTAAGCCTTTTTTGACTATTTTTTGAAGTCTAGCTTCATAATCGCCTAAACCTTATGCTTCTGCATCTTCTTCGTCTAGTTCAGGTAAAGTTGGCTCTACTTTATGTTGTTGTAATTGTGCAAACCACTTCACCATTTTCTTCATATCACTAGGATAAACACGCTCAAAATCCATATTTGGGAATACTTTCTTAAAATAAGCTTGCGTTGCTTTTGCGTCTTTTTCGTTTGGAAGGGCTTCTTTTGATTTCCCCATTGCAATGAACACTTCGGCTAAGAATACGTTTTCCTTAGTAGTGAACACTTCGATACTCTCTAAGTGAGAGAACTGGTAAGCTCTAGAACTGATGAATTGTGTGGCATTGGTCTCAAGGGATCTTGCGATAGCGCCGTCACTTTTGCTGGTCAATAATTCAAATAATCCTGACATGCCTGAAACGGAAATCAATTTGTTATACTCCATGGGTTCTAGTCTTTTTTTTAGGACTGCAAAATACGGAAAAACCCTCAATTTTCATTTTTTAAACTACCTTTGTTTATCATTAAAAATCAAGCATATGCCCGGTTTTGAATTATTTGGAGCAGAAGAAAAGAAAGAAGTAAATGAAGTTCTTGAGACAGGAATTTTAATGCGTTATGGATTTGATGGTCCAAGAAAAGGTATTTGGAAATCTAAAGAGTTAGAAGCGGCTGTTTGTTCCACTTTTGGAGCTGACTATGCACAACTAACTTCTAGCGGTACCGCTGCTTTAACAACCGCAATGGCGGCGTTGGGTATTGGTGCAGGAGACGAAGTGATTATGCCTGCTTTTACTTTTGTAGCAAGTTTTGAAGCAATATTAAGTATGGGTGCGATTCCTGTATTGGTGGATATCGATGAAAGTTTAACCTTGTCTCCGGATGCTGTTAAAGCGGCTATTACGGCTAAGACAAAATGCGTCATGCCTGTACATATGTGTGGAAGTATGGCCGACATGGATGCATTGGTAGCTATTTGTAAGGAGCACAATTTAATTTTATTAGAAGATGCTTGTCAAAGCATTGGAGGTACTTATAAAGGAAAGCATCTAGGTACCATTGGTCATGCAGGAACTTTTTCCTTTGATTTTGTGAAAACAATTACCTGTGGTGAAGGAGGTGTTGTGATGACCAATGACAAAGATGTGTATACTAAATCGGATGCCTTTACCGATCATGGACATGATCATTTAGGGATAGATAGAGGAGCAGATTTGCACCCAGCTTTAGGGTATAACTTCCGTATCAGTGAATTACACGCTGCAGTAGGTCTGGCACAGATTAAAAAGCTGCCTACTTTTTTAGCGATACAAAAAAAGAACAATCAAATTTTACGCTCCTACTTAGAACAAGTGCCAGGCATTCAGTTTAGGGTAGTGCCAGATCCTGCAGGGGATAGCGCAAGTTTTTTAACTTGGTTCTTGCCAAGTCAGGACTTAACAGAAAAAGCGATTGCCGCATTTAAAGAGGCGGGCATACTTGCTGGTAATTTTTATTGGTTTGCTAATAACTGGCATTATATCAGAAAATGGGATCATTTAAAAAATGCTACCAGTTTGTACCCATTGTCAGAAGCACAACAAAAAGCATTGATTGCTTTACAGCATGCCAATTTTTCGAAGAGCGATGCGGTGATGAGCAAATGTATTTCAACTGCTATTAGTTTAACTTGGACAGAAGCGCAAGTGCATGAAAAAGGGGCTGCTTTTTTAGCGGTCTTAAAAAAAATTGTAGCATAAGCTAGTTTATGGCATTAGGACAATCCATGCAGCAAAGACAATTACAAAGATTGTCTCCTCAGCAAATACAATTGATGAAGTTGTTGCAAATTCCTAGTGCTCAAATTGAACAAAGAATAAAAGAAGAGTTAGAAGAAAATCCTGCCCTAGAAATGGATTCGGCCTTATTGGAATCAGATTTTACTGCGCCAGAGGAAATGAATGATGATTTATTACAAGACCTTCATGACGACGAAGAAGCGGTGCCTGTGGATGAATTCGAAATGAGCAACGAAGAGCTAAGTGAGTACAGTTATGACGACGAAGTGGCAGATTATAAAACTAAAGATGATTATTATCCTGAGTTAGACAATGATAAAGTAATTCCGATTAAAGCAGAAATGAGCTTGCATGAGGTTTTAATGGATCAATTGAGTATGCTGGCCTTGGACGAAAGAGGGTATAAGATTGCAGAACAAATTATTGGAAGTTTAGACGATGATGGTTATTTAAGAAGGGCATTACAATCTATTGCAGACGACCTTGCTTTTAAACAAAGCATGTGGGTGGAGGAAAGCGAGATTGAAATCATCTTAAAAAAAATACAAGCATTTGACCCTGTTGGTATCGCAGCAAGAGATTTACAAGAATGCTTGTTGATACAGCTACGTAGTAAGGGGGAAGGAGAGGCGGCTCATTTATCTGATAGTAGAGGAAAATTATATTCAGAAGATGAAGCTAGAAAAATCGCTATCCTGATCATAGAAAAATATTTTGAAGAGTTTACGCGCAAGCATTATGATAAAATTCAAAGAAGTTTGCATTTAGACGAATCAGGGATGAAAGAAGTCTTGCATCAGATCTTAACGTTAAATCCAAAGCCTGGGGCAGAAACCAGTTATACGAACGAAGCAGAAATGTACATCATTCCGGATTTTACAGTGTTGATTAATAATGGAAAATTAGAATTGACATTGAATAGCCGCAATGCACCACCATTGGTGATTAGCGATGACTATAAGTTGATGCTCAAAGAGTATGAAGGAGGTAAAAAACAGGATAAATCACAAAAAGAAGCTGTCTTTTTTATCAAACAGAAAATTGATGCTGCAAAATGGTTTATAGAAATGATCTTGCAAAGACAACAAACCTTGTTGTTGACGATGAATGCCATTATAGAGTATCAATCTGCTTTTTTCTTAAGTGGAGATACTACTTCGCTCAGGCCAATGATTTTAAAAGACATTGCAGAAAAAACAAATTTAGATGTCTCTACGGTCAGCAGGGTTGCGAATAGCAAATACGTACAAACGGAATTCGGCACCTATTTATTAAAATACTTTTTTAGTGAGTCATTAACCACAGATACAGGGGAAGAAGTAAGTACGAAAGAAGTAAAGGCCATCCTTCAGGAATTAATTGAGGGGGAAGATAAGTTAAAGCCCTTAAGTGATGATGAGTTGACAGAGCAACTACAAGAAAAGGGGTATAATATTGCTAGAAGAACGGTCGCAAAATATAGAGAACTTTTAAACATACCTGTCGCAAGACTAAGAAAAGAATGGTAGCCAATTCAACTATGGAAAAACCACACCCAAGACTCGTAAAATATATTGGACATCTTTTGTCTTATGTTTTTCATCCAATTTTTATTCCCACTTATTTTTTTCTGTATTTAATGCAAGTATTGCCCTTTGAATTTGTGGGCATCACAGAATGGCAGTTAAAAATGCGTTTATTTAGTGTGGCTTGGTTGACTGCTTTTTTTCCTGCTTTTGCTGTTTTTCTACTTTGGAGGTTAAAGTTCAGTGATAGTATTTTTTTAAGAACACAAAAAGAAAGAATCATTCCTTATGTAATCACCATGTTTTTTTATTGGTGGATGTATTACCTAAGCAGAAATTTTACAGACCAGCCTATAGCTTTAAAGTTTTTTTATTTAGGCATTTTTATAGCAAGTGCAATTGGCATGACGGTGAATAACTTTATGAAAGTAAGCTTGCATGCAATGGGTATTGCAGGTATAGCTACGGCAGTTCTATTAGTGAGTGTTTTTTATCCTGTCAATAATACCCTATGGTTACCTATTGCTATATTGATTGCGGCAATGGTGATCAGTGCAAGAATGGTGGTAAGTGATCATAGCAATAAAGAACTAGTAGTGGGTGCTGCCATTGGTGTTGGCACACAATTGGCAGCTTATTTATGGGTCATCTAAATTTAAATTAAAGCGTATGTGGTATCGTCTTGGACAAAATATATTAAACTATAAAAAAACTTATTTGTTTTTTGTATTCCTTTTGACCCTGGTGATGGGTTATTTTGCGGCACAAATACAATTGAGTTATGAGTACACCAAAGCCATCCCTTCGGACAATCCTAAGTATGTGGTGTACAATGATTTTGTAAAAAAATATGGAGTAGACGGGACTACCGTGGTCGTAGGTTTTAAAACTGACCAATTTTACACTAAGGACTTCTTTAACGAGGTCGATGCTTTACATAAGAAGATAAAACAACAAACTGCTGTTTCAGAAGTGATGAGTATTCCTACTGCTTATACAATTCAAAAGGATAGCGCCGTAGAAAAATTCAACGCAACAAAATTATTCCATGCGCCATATGTGAGTGATAGTGCATTGCTTGCGGATAAAATGGCTTTTGAGAACCTTCCATTTTATCAATATTTGTTATACAACCCGGACAGTAGTAGTTATATCATGGCGGTTTCATTTATTGCTGATTCTATCAATAGCGGGTCAAGGACAAAAATAATTGCTGGAGTTCAAGCGGCCCTAGATGACTTTAGTAAGACAACGAAGACGGAGGTTCATATAAGCGGATTGCCCTTTATTAGAACCATCATGGCAGACAGGATTAAAAAAGAAATGCTATGGTTTTTGATTGGCTCTTTGGTTTTATCTGCGATTACCTTATTGCTATTCTTTAGGTCTATTGCTGCTACGATAATGAGTTTGGGAGTGGTACTTATGGGAGTAATTTGGAGTTTAGGAACTATGGTCCTATTGGGTCAAAAAATTACTTTATTAACCGCACTTATACCGCCATTGATTGTAGTGATTGGTATTCCTAATTGCATCTATTTTTTAAACAAGTACCATACTTCCTTTAAAGAAACAATTGATAAAGACAAAGCGATTGTACAGATGGTCGGTAGAATGGGTGTGGTGACTTTGTTTTGCAATATTACTGCTGCAATTGGTTTTTTTGTTTTTGCATTTACAAAGAGTCCACTGTTGAAAGAATTTGGTTGGGTGTCAGGTGTCAATATCATGATTTTATTTTTCATCAGTTTATTTTTTATACCACCGATTCTTTCTTATTTACCAGCACCTAAATCAAAGCATGTACGTTATTTAGATAATAAATACTTAGAACAAATTTTGGTTAAAATAGAAAGATGGGCATTTGCCCATACCAAGTGGGTTTTTGGAATTACAATCGCGGCAGTGCTAATCTCTTTAGTGGGCGTTTTGCAAATAAAGAAAGAAGCCTTTATAGTAGATGATTTACCAAAGCAGGACAAACTTTATACTGACCTTAAGTGGTTTGAACAAAACGCAGGAGGTGTTATGCCTTTAGAAATTTTAGTCGACACCAAAAAGCCTAATGGATTAATTCGTACGATAAAACCATTAGAACATATTGACGAGTTCAATACATTTTTATTGGAACAACCTGAATTAGGTAAGCCACTAGGCTTATTAGAAGGGGTTAAATTTGCTAAACAAGCTTTTTATGATGGGGATAGCCTTTCTTATGCAGTTCCTACAGGCACCGAGATGGCGTTTATTGGACCTTATTTTGCAAGTGCAACCCCCAAAGAGGGCGTAAAGCCAACAGCGAATAATCCGGCACAGTTGTTGAATAAATTCATAGACGCATCTAAACAACAAACAAGAATTTCTGTCAATATGAAAGATATTGGCAGTGCTCAATTGCCTGTTTTATTGCATAAAATTGATAGTGCCTCTTTAGCTATTTTCGACACTGCTAAATACAATATTGTGCTTACTGGAAGTAGTGTCACATTTTTAGAGGGTAGTAATTTTATTGTAAAAGGATTGGGTGAATCCATTTTCTGGGCATTTTTATTGATCGCAATCTGTATGATCTTTCTGTTCAGGTCTTTTCCAATTTTGATTTGTTCATTGATCCCTAATATAGTGCCTTTGTTTATTACAGCTGGCATAATGGGTTGGACAGGAATCGCTTTAAAGCCCTCTACTGTATTGGTCTTTAGTGTAGCATTAGGAATTGCTATCGATGTAACGATTCGTTTTTTGGTGAATTATAAACAAGAGTTGCCTCATTTAAATTATCAAGTTCATACGACACTGGTACAAACAATAAAACATACAGGTATCAGTATCATTTATACCTCATTAGTCTTAGTGGCAGGCTTTGTCATATTTTGTTTTAGTGATTTTGGAGGCACAAAGGCTTTGGGTTGGCTCACTTCAATCACATTAGTCGTAAGCACTTTAACGAATCTAGTTTTACTTCCAGCTTTGATCAAAAATTTTATTAAATCTAAATAAACCTAGATAGCTGTTTCAATAAAAAAGGCGCTTGATTTGAAGCGCCTTTTTTATTGGTATAGTTGAGGCTATTTTTATAGCTAATTATTGTCTTATACAATTGTAACCTACATTTAGATTGTGTAGGCTATGGAAGTAATTGCTTTAATGTGTTTTGCAAAGCACTACCTCTTAGGTCTGTCGCAATAATTTTACCAGTTGGGTCTAAGAGTACATTGAATGGGATTCCCTGTATTTGGTAAGTGTTAACTACAGTAGATTCCCATTTTTTTAAATCACTAATATGAGACCATGTTAATTTGTCTTGTTGTATTGCAGCAAGCCAATCTTCTTTGTCGTCATCTAGGGATACTCCAAGCACAGTGAAATTTTTATTTTTAAATTGTTCATAAGCTGCTACCACATTTGGATTTTCTCTCCTACAAGGACCACACCAACTTGCCCAGAAATCTACTAATACATATTTCCCCTTGAAACTACTTAAGGAGACAATTTTGCCAGTTGGATCTTGTAAGGCAATTTCTGGTGCCATTGCACCAATAGCAATCGCAGTTGCTGGACTAGCAGCTTGTGCCTGACCACTTAATATATTTACAAATTCAATTAAGGGCTCTGCCTTTGTTTTTTCTGCCACAGCCTTGGCTATTGCAAGTACTTTATTAATTTCCATAGACCTTAATGCCATGCCTAGTGCGAAATAGATCAATGCAGGACTAGATGCACTATTGACAGTAGATTCAACATGGTCATTTAAATCCTTTATTTTATTATCTTTCTGTTGTTGTAAGTATAAAATGCTACTATCCTTACCATTGGTTTGTTGTAAGTTATCTAAAGCATATAAAGTAGCAAATAAACTGGAGTCCTTAGTTCTGTAGGCTTTCATATATTGAATCAAGGCTTCACTATGTGGAGAGCCTTTTACAGTATAACTTGAAAAGTTATTTGCATCAGCATTGATTTGGATTTGTTCTTCGTCATTGATAAAGCTAATGTCTAAATCTTCTCCA
This sequence comes from Asinibacterium sp., assembly GCA_041303215.1. Lineage (GTDB taxonomy): Bacteria > Bacteroidota > Bacteroidia > Chitinophagales > Chitinophagaceae > Sediminibacterium. The sequence goes on from JBFYPO010000061.1 coordinate 18,986, forward strand.
CTAGTTAATCTATAGATGCCTTCTTGCTTTGCTATAAATTCAAAACTATATTTCCCACTCGCATCTAGTGTTAAGGAGTCCAAGGTTATAATTGGTTTTCCACCATAAGGAATCTCTTGTAATAACAGGGGTTTATTTGCTGCGTTTTTGATTGTACCAGCAATTGTGAATCGGGTTTCTTGATTCTTTTCTTTACAACTTTGTGTAAAAAAAAGAAGGCTACTTAATAATACAATACTTAGTTTCTTTAACATAATTAAAATTTCTATTTGGATAATTTAGTTGCTAAAAGTTGGGTTGTTTTTTGTGGATCTGCCTTGCCTTTACTTAGTTTTTTCACTTCTCCTACCAATACGCCAATTAAACCTTTTTTTCCTTTTTGATAGGCTTCTACTTTGTCTGGATGATTTTTAAGTACCGTATCTATCCATGCAATCAATTCGTCCTCGTTGCTATTTTGTAATAGTTGATTATCGGTGGCATATGCCATGGGCGACTGTGGCAGTTCAATGATGGCTTTGAACACTTTATCTGAAGCTACAGAAAAACTTAATAGGTGTTGGTCCACCATCGTCAATAATTCTGAAAAGCTAGCTAACAATGGAACTAGGTCTTCGTGTTTTTTATTTTGTTCATTCAAATAAGCGCGGATTGGCCCCATCATCCAATTGGCTGCCGCTTTGTATAATGTTGTATGATTGGTCCATTGAATAAAAAAGTCTGCTTCTTGTTTGTTTTCACAGAGTTGATCTATATCGTAGGTGCTTAAACCGTATCGGCTACTCCATTCTTTTTTTAATTGATTAGGTAGGGCAGGTAAACTTGCTTGAATTTCATTGATATAGTCCTCTGTTAGTTTAAAAGGCGCTAGGTCAGGATCTGGGAAGTACCTATAATCATTTGCGTCTTCTTTGTCTCTTATAGAAAATGTAGTATCATTACTTGCGTCAAAACTTCTTGTTTGTTGAATGATGGTTTCCCCATTTTCAACGAGGTCAATCAAACGATTTACCTCAAACTCAATTGCTTTTTTGATATTCCTTATCGAATTTAAATTTTTCACTTCAACCCTTGTACCTAATTTTTCATCTCCTTTTAATCGAACCGAAATATTGGCATCACATCTTAAACTTCCTTCCTCCATATTACCATCACAGATACCTAGCCATCTAACTAGTTTGCGTACTTCGGTCACGTATAAAAAGGCGTCTTCTGCACTATGAATACAAGGTTCTGTTACAATTTCGATCAATGGAGTGCCTGCTCTATTTAAATCGATATAGGAATCTGTTGGAGATAAGTCATGAATACTTTTCCCAGCATCTTCCTCTAAATGAATTCGATTGAGTTGAATGCATTTTTCACCTTCTGTGGTTTGAATAGTTACTTGTCCTCCTGCACAAATAGGAGTGGTATGTTGTGAAATTTGATATCCTTTTGGAAGGTCTGCGTAGAAATAATTTTTTCTTGCAAAATAATTTTCTTTGGTGATAGTAGCACCGCAGGCTAAACCCATTTTAAGCGCATATTCAACTGCTTTTACATTGGTCTTGGGTAAACTGCCAGGGTGTCCTAAAGTAATTGGGCTAACATGTGTATTCGGAGCTGCGCCAAAACTGGTAGCATCCCCACTAAATAGCTTTGAATGGGTTGCTAACTGTGCATGAATTTCTAATCCTATGACTGCTTGATATAGCGTCTTGTCTGGCATAGTACAAAAGTACAGATTAATGAAGCAATTGCATAAAAAAGCCACCCAATTCAGGGTGGCTTTAAAAAGGGGGTATATTGCTATATTATAGAAGTGATTTCAGTTGAGCAAGTACCTGATTCAATTGACTTGCATCCTGTCCTCCAGCAGCTGCTAATGTTTTTTGACCACCGCCACCACCTTTAATCAATGGCGCAATATGCGACTTGATCAATTGAGGGGCATCCCAATTTTTTGCTGTTACTAAGGCATCACTTAAGGACAAGGCTGCAAAGGCTTTTTCACCTTGTGCGCCTACTAAAACAACCATTGTTGCCCCTTCTTGGGTTTGCGTTAATAATTGCGCAGCTTTTTTAAATTGGTCTGTATTGCTTAAGGCAACTTGCATGCCTAAATAATGCACACCGTTAATTGTCTCAAAATGCGCTTTATGCGTTTCAACCAATTCATTTACCTGTAGCGCTTCTAAACTTTCTAAGTCCTTTTTCAATTCCTTTTGTTGATTTTGCAAATCAAGGATATAGTTTGTAAGTTGTTCGATTGAAAAATCGGCCACCTCTTTTGTCGTTTCTTTTTTATGCAAACTTGCCGCAATGGCATGGTTCGCTTCTTCTAATTGTACAATTTGTTTTCTTAATTTTTCTTTTGCCTCTTCTTGGAACTGCGCAGCAGCATGTCCAACCACAGCTTCTATTCTTCTTACACCTGCTGCTACAGAAGACTCGGCTTTAATCACAAAATGGCCAATTTCACCTGTATACCCTACATGTGTTCCACCACATAATTCAATAGAATAGTTTGGATCCATTACCACTACACGAACCCTGTCGCCATATTTTTCTCCAAATAAAGCCATGGCACCTAATGCCACTGCTTCGTCTTTGCTCATCTCTTGAATGACTACAGGTACATTTTCTTTTACTTTAGCATTCACCATTTGAGTGACTGCTTCTAATTCTTCATTGGTCATTTTTGCAAAATGAGAAAAGTCAAAACGCAATTGATCTGGGTTGACTAAACTCCCTTTTTGTGCCACATGTTTGCCTAATACATTTCTTAAAGCAGCATGTAATAAGTGTGTGGCAGAATGGTGCACTGTCGTATGTGTTCTTAAAGTAGTGTCTACTTCTGCTTTTACAGCATGTCCAATGCTAGCAGGTAGACGATCTGTAAAATGAATGAATAAATTATTTTCTTTCTTTGTGTCAGTTACCGCCAATACTGTTCCATCTTCAAATTTCAAGCTTCCTTTATCTCCAACCTGTCCGCCGCTTTCTGCATAAAAAGGTGTTTCGGCTAAGACCCATTGGAAAGCTTCTTTCCCTTTTGATTTTACATTCCTGTATTTAACAATTTTTGTGGTGCACTCTGTGGCACTGTATCCAATAAATTTTGTTTCAGCATCTTCACCTACTTGAATCCAATCTCCAGTATCTATGGCAGTAGCAGCTCTGCTTCTGTCTTTTTGTTGTTGCATTTCTTGTTCAAATCCTGCTTCGTCAATGGTTAAATCATTTTCACTAGCAATCAACCTGGTTAAATCAACCGGGAAACCATAAGTGTCGAATAATTCAAAAACCAATTTACCTTCTACTAAACTATTTTTTTCCTGCGTACCAATGATATCATCCATACGCTTTAAGCCTTTTTCTAAAGTTCTTAAAAAGCCTTCTTCTTCCTCTTTAATTACTTTTGTAACAAATTCTAATTGTTGGTGTAATTCTGGAAATACATGTTCAAACTGTTTTGCTAATAAAGGCATCAGTTGAAACAACAAAGGGCGTTTGTAATCCAAGTAAGAATAATAATAACGTACGGCTCTTCTTAGGATTCTTCTAATTACATAGCCAGCACCCGTATTGGAAGGTAATTGACCATCTGCAATTGCAAAGGCTATGGCACGAATATGGTCTGCAATAACACGAAAAGCAACGGCTTCTTTGCTATCTCCAAAATCATAGGTCTTCCCAGTAAGCTGTGCAACAGCCTCGATGGTACCTGTAAATACATCTGTATCGTAATTGCTTTTTTTATTTTGAATGGCACGTACTAGACGCTCAAAACCCATTCCTGTGTCTACATGTTTATTCGGCAATGGTTCTAGGCTACCGTCTTTTTTACGATTGTATTGTATAAATACATTGTTCCAAATTTCAATCACCTGAGGGTGGTCCTTGTTGACTAAGTCACGACCTGGCACTGCTGCGATTTCAGCTTCTGATCTCATGTCGATATGTATTTCACTGCATGGACCACAAGGGCCTGTGTCGCCCATTTCCCAGAAATTGTCTTTTTTATTACCGTATATAATTTTATCAGCAGGTACCCATTTTTCCCATTCTGCCAATGCCACGCTAGAAGAAGGTAGATTTTCTGCAGCGTCTCCTTCAAATACCGTTACATATAATCGGTTGGGATCTAATTGGTATACTTTAGTCAAGAGCTCCCAGCTCCATGCGATGGCTTCTGCTTTAAAATAATCTCCAAAACTCCAGTTGCCCAACATTTCAAACATGGTATGATGGTAGGTATCTACACCCACTTCTTCTAAGTCGTTGTGTTTACCACTTACTCTTAAACATTTTTGTGTATCTGCAATCTTTGAATGCTTCGGCTGTTGGTTCCCTAAGAAATAATCTTTGAATTGGTTCATCCCTGAATTGGTAAACAATAAAGTAGGGTCGTTTTTTACGACAATTGGTGCCGAAGGAACAATGGCATGTCCTTTGGACGCGAAAAAATCTAAAAACTTTTGTCTTATTTCTGAACTCTTCATCATGGGACTATATTTTAAGCTTTGTGCTGAATTAAAAAGCTATCTTTGTAGCGTTTCTAAAAGTCTCCAAAGGTAAGGATTTGAGCCTTTTTATAGGACTTTGGAAGGCAAATAATCATTCGATATGAAGAAAATAAAATATTTCTTTAATACCCATACTTTAAGGTTCGAAAAAATCGAAGTGCCCTTTAAGGTAAGGTTATTGCAAACCATCGGTTTTATCCTTGCCTCCATTGGGGTGGGGGTACTTTTTGTGGCTATTTTATTTCAATATATTGACTCTCCAAAAGAACGTTTATTAAGACAGCAAAACACGGCTTATAAAGAAAGTTACGCGGTATTACAGGAAAGGATGAAACAGCTAGAATTGCAAATGGTGGAGTTGGAACAGCGAGACAATGAAGTGTATCGTTCTATTTTTGAGGCAACACCTATTCCGGATAGTGCTAGGGTGAAAGAAATGTTGGCTAAAAACGAGATTAGATTGATTCAAAGTTTATCAAATACCGAATTGATTGAGAACATGCGCAATCAATTAAATAACCTGAGTTTAAGGATGTCTTTCCAAAGTCAATCCTTTGTGGAAATCACGACAATGGTGAAGAATAAAGAAAAATTGTTAAGAGCCATTCCGGCCATTCAGCCTATTAGTAATAAAAATATGAAAAGAGTGGCATCAGGTTTTGGTTATCGTATTGATCCATTGTATAAAGATTTCAGATTACATGCTGGTCTTGATTTCTCGGCGCCTACAGGTACACCCATTTATGCCACATCAGACGGTGTCGTGCAACAAGCTGGTTTTAAAACAGACGGCTATGGAAATAAAGTGGTGATCAATCATGGTTATGGATTCCAGACATTGTATGCGCATATGGTTCGAGTAAAAGCCAAAGTAGGTCAATCTGTAAAGAGGGGCGAAGTCATTGGTTATGTGGGTAGTACTGGAAAAAGTACAGGCTCGCATTTGCATTACGAAGTGATTAAACGTGGTGCCAAGGTGGATCCGGTATATTATTTTTTCAACGATTTAACGCCTGCACAATTTGATCGATTGTTAAAAGAAGCGGCTGCAAACAAACAAAGTTTAGACTAATGGATCCAGAAGTTATAGCATTCCTAAATAGGATTTCCAGAACGATTGGACTTAGTCTATTGTGGATGGGATTGAATTCTACGCTAGGTATTATGCTAGGCTATGCTTTTGTGGAAGGGGGTTGGCAATGGTTTAATTATGTGTATTATATTTTCTTATGCTTAAGTTCAGCGGCCTATTTTTATTTGTTGTATAAAATATGGAAAGACCCCATCAACTTTACGCCTTAATAAAAACGGGAATTCCTAACTACTATGGTCGGATATGATTTTCCAACTGCCATTTATTTTTTGCAGCAATAAAGTATAGTGTCCATTTAAATTACCTACCGTTCTGGTAAGTGCCCATTTCCCGATTACGCGATAAAATTGTTTTCCTAAAGGTTGCATCGACAGGATGGTAAATTTTAATTTACCCATATAGGTTTTATCGGGGTAACCTTTTATATAATTCGCTAATGTATTATTATAGCCATAAGTTAGCCCAGATTTACCTACAAAAACTAAGCTGTCATTTTCCCAGTAGCCATGCATAAATTGATGGATATCCCCTTCATTCCAGGCTTTTTCTTGGGCAGACAGAAGGGATAGGATTTTATGGGCATCTTTTGTTTGTGCAAAGGCAAATTGCGTAACAAAAACTAGGACAAATAAGAGACCGCTATTTTTTATCATAACATTATATTTTATCGATGGAATGAAAATCTTACTCAAAATAAGTATTTCAACTTAATTTGCAACTATGGAGTATCAACAACATCTTAAGAAAGACAAGAAAATGGCCACCCTATTATTTGAGGCGAATCATGTCATCCAAAAAAGGAAAAATACGCCTGTGCGTTTGATGGCTAGCATTATAAGTCAACAATTAAGTACAAAAGTGGCAGCCATCATTTTTGGTCGTTTTATTGCTTTGTTTGATGGGAAAGAACCCAGCTGTGCACAGGTATTGCAATGCACGAATGACCAACTTAGATCGATAGGATTGAGTCAATCTAAAGTCAATTATATTCAAAATGTAGCGCAGTTTTTTTTGACGCATAAAATTTCAGACAAGCAACTATATTCAATGGAACCAGCAGCGATTGTTGAATTATTGACTCAAATTAAGGGCGTTGGCAAATGGACAGTGGAAATGCTAATGTTGTTTAGCTTAGGTCAAGAAGATGTGTTTGCAGTGGATGACTTAGGTATTCAACAAGCGATGATTCGTTTATATAAAATAGAATACACGACCAAGAAGGAATTGCACACAAAAATGCTATCTATTTCGAATCAGTGGGCTCCTTATAGAAGCTATGCCTGTTTGCATCTCTGGCAATGGAAAGACCAAGGTGCTGTTTAAGCAGAGTTTCTTGAAGCATTGATAATGCCAAACATGGTTCTAGTCAATAATTTTTCGTAGGAAGCTTTTTCATTAACATCAAGCTCGGCTTCTTGTATTTTACACAATGCATATTGTTGAATGGTAAGTAGCGGCAATACAATTCTATCTCTTAATAAGATGGAATGTTTTGACATAGGATCTTGTTCCATTAAACTATTCGTATTGCTTAATTCAAGGTATAATTGAGTTGTCAATTGAAACTCCGCTTTAATATTTTGCCAAATTGGGCTAAATGCTTTATCCTGTTCAATGTATTTCGTGATGGCGAAATTAGATTTTACCATACTCATCATACTATTATCGATCAAGGTTTTAAAGAAGCCAATATTGTTAAATAAATATTGCACTTCCTTCCATAAACCTTTTTCTTTTAATACTTGTAATGCGGTTCCTACACCATAATAGCCAGGGACATTTTGCTTTAATTGACTCCAGCTTCCTACAAAAGGAATGGCACGTAGGTCTTGAAATTGTAAACTTGTACCAGCACCTCTTTTTGCAGGTCTACTAGCGATATTGCTTTTACTATAGTAATTAAGCGGACTAAATTTTTGTAGATAAGGCAAGAACAATGGATCTTGTTTTAATTGCTGGTATGCTTCAAAGCTAATATTGCCTAACATTTCGAGGATGGTTCTATCCTTTTCTGAAAGTTGAACTTTAGTTTCAGCGAACAAACTATGGCTTATACCAGCACTTAATAATTGTTCTAAATTAAATTGTGCAGCATGTATGGTGCCAAAATTGGAAGTAATGGTTTGGCCTTGAACTGTCAATTGAATTTCTTCATTTTCAATTTCATTCCCCATGGAGGCATAAAATTGATGGGTTTTTCCGCCGCCTCTTGATGGAGGACCTCCTCTGCCATCAAAAAATTTAACGATAATGTCATTTTTTCTTGATACCGAACTAAGTGTTTCTTTTGCTTTATAAATACCCCAGTTGGCTTGTAAGTAGCCACCATCTTTTGTGCCATCACTAAAGCCAAGCATGATGGTTTGTTCTTTATTTCTGGCTTTGATATGCGCACCATATAGGCTAGAAGCATACAGCGTAGACATAATAGATTCGGAAGCAGCAAGGTCGTCAATGGTTTCAAACAAAGGCACAATATCTACCGTTGCTATATGTTGATCCCAGCCACACAATCTAAATAAGGCGTATAACTCCATCACGTTGACTGCTGTTTGACAATTACTGATCACATAGCGTTGACAACCCATTACGCCATTAAAGGATTGTATTTCTTGAATGGCATATATACTTTCTAGCGTATCTTTTCCAATCTCTGTTTTCATTGTACTAGGATCCAACTTGCCGGTTACATGGGCAAGTAGATTCATCTTTGCTGCTTCATCAAGTGTCTCGTAATTATCTGGTAAGACACCTGTTTCAAGTAAAACAGCATGGTGAATCCTAGCGTCTTGACGAATATCTACAGCAGCAAAATGGGTTCCAAAAATCTGTACTTTATTCAACAATTGTGTTAACCTATTCAAATACAATGAATGGTGTTCCTTGATTAATTTTTCTTTAATTAAGCTTAGGCAATCTACAATGGTTTGTTTTGAGATAGGCGCACTGTCCTCTGGTTTAAAAACATTTTCATATAAGGCAGCTTCTAGCGCTGTTAAGAGATTGGCTACACCAGAAAAAGTGAGTCTTCTTTTTAACTTTCTTACATCTCTATAATAACAAACAATAATGCTACTTCTTAGTGCTTGTGCTACTTTAATAGTGGTGGCAGCATTGACAAATGGATTACCATCTCTATCTCCACCTGGCCAGAAGCCGAGTTCAATGAATGGATTATGTCCATCATAGTCACCATCAAATACGTCTTTTACAATGGTATTGTAGATATTGCCGATCGATTGATAAAAAACATGTTCCAAATACCACATTAAATTCAAGGCTTCATCTGTAGGTGTCGGCTGCTTTTTATTAAAGAAGGGCGTAAGGCCAAGTTGTTGGATATATTGATTGATCGTACCGTAGTCGTTCTTGGCAATAGCATCCCCCATGTCATTAATAATACCCAATACATTTGCTGGATAAAATTGTGTAGGATGTGCCGTCAACACAATTTTAACGCTAAAGTCCTTCAATTTATTTTTTAAAGCTTCAGACTTGCCTGTAAATTCAGCTTCTTTTATTAATGACTTTATGCTTCCTGTACCTTCCATATCGTTGATGCTTGTAAATGCAGCATCTTCAATAGCATCAAATAAAACAACCTGTCTTTCAACATATTGAACATATTTAAACAAATGGTCTATTTGTTCTTTAGTCGACCCAACATTGGTATGCTGTTTAAAAAAAGCATCAATAATTTCTATGGGCGCCTTTCCTTTTGCAAAACCCTCTTCACAACTTTGAATTAAAATGGGTAATAAAGCACCCACATTTGCAATACCAGAATAGGGTAAGGCTGCAAATAAACTATTATAAATAATATATTTATCTGACACATTCGTTCTAAACTGTTGCAGGTGATTTTGTGTATTATTGTTGAGCATGACGTATTAAAGGTACAAAAAATAATACGCTTTCTCTGAAACCCTTGTCAATATTGATTCCTAATGAATGTTCGTTTAGGATTCATTGGACCCCTTATACAAAGGGTGGCTGATATCATGATAAAACGCGAACTGCCAACCAGCAGCTTGACCTTCTTCCCACCATTTTTGCCTCCATTCCATAGCGGCTTTTCCATCCATGTCATATTTGGCAACAAACTTGGATTTGAGTTGTTGTAATTGAGGGGCAACGTCTGCACCAAAGAAAAATAATTCATCCGCCTCTTTGATCCATGCCACTTGATGGAAAGGACAATGTCCTCCCGTCAAAAGATATTCAATGCTATTCTCAATAAGGCCATGATCTTCTGTGAGCCAAACTACTTTAGAAAAGTCGGCTAAAAATTCAAATTGTTCTTTTATATAAGAAGCAGAAGGCGTGGTCATCGCCAAATCAAATTCTCTTTTTTGTACATAATGGGTGGCATAAGGGAAACTCACAAAACGTTCCTGAAAAGTGGGGTGGATATAGCTCAATCCTCCTGCATGGTCTTTGTGCAAATGACTCATAAACACTTTAGTGACTGAGCTAGGATCAATGCCAATGGCCATTAAGTTGTCGTGAATTTGTAAAATGCCCGCATGATTCATATAGCCCAGGCCAGTGTCGAATAAAATGATATCCTTTTCTGTAATCACCACAAAGGGTTGAATTTCTACAAGTATACTCCCTTTAGGACGGTCTTGAATTTTTTCAGTGGATGTGTCAAATGGCACGAACACCTTGGTCTGATCAATACTGAAACTACCTTCTGATAATGGGTAAATACGCATAGCGCAAAAATACAATTATCGGAGTACCATTTGTCTATCTGCATCCAATCTTAATAAAATAAATACTAAGGCAGTAAAAGTGAGTAAGGAGGATCCCCCATAACTAATTAAAGGGAGAGGAATGCCTACTACTGGAAATAAACCAATGGTCATACTAATATTTACCGCTATATGGAAAAAGAAAATGCCCACCACGCTGTACGCATAGACTCTCGAGAAAGTACTTCTTTGTCTTTCTGCAATACGAATGAGTCTGAATAAAAAGAATAAGTATAATCCTAAAAAAGTAAAAGTGCCTACAAAGCCAAATGCTTCACCAATTGAGGTAAAGATAAAGTCGGTATTTTGTTCAGGCACATACTTGCCCCTTGTCTGCGTGCCTTTTAAAAAACCTCTTCCCCAAAATCCACCCGAGCCAATCGCAATCTTACTTTGTTTTACATTGTAGTCATCCGGCTTTCTACTTTTTTTACCACTTTCAGCCAGACTAGCTGCTGCTTTTTTGTTTAAACCACAATCATATTCTTTTCCTACCATGCTATAAATACGAGTTGTCTGATAGCATTCAAACACATTATTAAAAATATAGGGGACCACGAAACGAACAGTACCTACGCAGAATATCCAAATACTCACTACAATAATGATGGCTTGTTTATTTCTTTTAAAAGTTTTTCCTAAATACAGTACAATAAGCCCTGCAATAATGGTCAGGAGGATGGCTAAAAGTGTTGGGTCCAAAAGTAAAGTTGCAATCACAAGAATAGCGAAGGATAATAAAACCACTAAAATAATCGGCGGCAATCCTTCTCTGTACATGGCAAAAATAAAGGCACTATATACAATGGCTAATCCCAACTCATGTTGCATGATCGATAAGATGGCGGGGATAGCAATCATGCCACCAGCAATTAGGTGTGATTGTAATTTTGTAAAATCAGTTTCTGGCCTGGATATAAATTTGGCTAAAGCGAGTGCTGTGAAAATTTTGCACAATTCGGCAGGTTGTAAATTAAATCCTCCTGCAATGGGTATCCAACTTTTGGATCCATTGATTTCTTTTCCAAGAACAAATGTGGCTAGCATCAATAAGATACCTCCTGCAAAAAGAATATTAGCCAATGCAGTAAAAACTTTACTGTCCATTAATAAAATGAATACCCCGATAAAAGAACAGAAGATCAAGAAAAAAAACTGTTTGCTATAACCTGTTTTCCCGCTGATAAAACTAGTGGCCCAATCACTATTTGGATTATATTCCACCATGAAAATACTTAGGATGCCTATACATGACATTGCTAAGTACAAAATGATGACAGCAAGATCAGTTCCTTTAGAAAAATTATTATTGTAGTCAGCGCTCATATTTATGGCTTAAGCCTTTTCTTTTTATCCGCGTTGGGCAGCAAGCTGTCCTTATTGGTTTTGTTTGAAGTAGGTAAAGGAGTGGGTGTTTCTGGCGTCGTGTCTTTCGATTTCGTTTTCACTACACCTTCCGCTAACATCTCCATATCCCAAACGTCCGATAATTCATCGTTATTGTATTCGATCGGAGTTAAATAAGCAGACTTATTGTGTTGTACATACCAGTTTTTAATGGCCTGAGGCATTAAATCTACTTGGGCAAGGTTGTCAGCTTTTAATTTGCTTTCGGTAGTGAGGGTATCATTTAAATACTGTTCCATCAATAAGCCACCAATTGGGCCCGCCCAAGTTGATCCGTATCCTGCATTTTCTACAATCACTGCAACGGCAATTTTCGGATTGTCTTTTGGTGCAAAACAAACAAATAGGGAGTGGTTTTTGCCATGTGGATTTTGTGCAGTACCAGTTTTGGCACAATATTCATGGCCAGGCACTTTAATAAACGCAGCGGTTCCATATACGGTTACATCATGCATTCCTTCCTTAATGACATCAAAATATTCCTTTGGAATTTTAGTTACTTTTTGTTTGGTTCTAAAAGGTGCTAATTGTGCAGCTTCCTTCTCAGTTTCGTTTTCAATACTGTCTACAAAATGCGGCGTATAGTAGTATCCATTATTGGCGATGAATGCCATTGAATTAGCTAATTGTAAAGGAGTCGCTGTCATTCTATCTTGTCCAATACCAAGGGTAAGCATATAGCAACTGTTCCAATACCTAGGGTTGCCAAAATCTTTATTGTATTGCGCCGTGTCAGGAATATTGGCTTTGTTTTCACTTGGCAAGTCAACTCCAAGTTTACGTCCAAATCCAAACGCATTCATATATTCTTTCCATTTTAAATAACCACCTTTCGCTGACTTATATTTTGGGTTATCAATCGCCATCCTGAATACTTGTAAAAAATAAGAGTTACAAGAATAGGCCAGCGCCAATTGTAAATTTGCAGCATGTCCTGCATTATGGTGTTCACATTTTCTTGGGTCACCACAGGCGCCGTAGGAGCCATAACAATTGTAACCAAAATTTGGTGTAATTAATCCCTCATCTAAAGCAATCAAAGCGCCCAATGGTTTAAAGGTAGAGCCTGGAGGATATTGTCCTTTGATGGCTCTATTGTAAATTGGGCGGGCGGTATCTAATAATAATCTTCCAATCGTTTTTCTTCTTTGACTACCCGTTAATAAATTAGGATTATAACCAGGGCTGGAAGCCATTGCAATGACGCCCCCTGTTGCAGGATTAATTGCTACGGCACTTCCAATTTTGTTTTGTAATAATTTTTCAGCAAGTTGTTGTACCTGCACATCGACACTCGTGTATAAATTTTTACCTGCAATAGCAACCGTATCAAATGCTCCTTTCTCGTATTGTCCTTGTATCTTTCCTTTATTATCTCTTAAAAATCTTTTTACACCTCTTTGGCCCATCAATACGGATTCGTAATTTTTTTCAAGACCAGTCATCCCTGCATAGTCGCCCATCTCATAGCCTTCTGATTCATGCTTTTTTAAAAAGTTCACATCCACTTCGGCTACATAACCCAAAACATGTGCTGCAGTATTATAGGGGTAGTTTCTGATGGAACGCTCGGACAATGAAAAGCCCGGAAAGCGATACAAATTTTCATTGAGCTGCGCATACAATTCAGGTGTTAAAAAAGGCTCAAAGACACCTGCTTTCACCCTTGTGTTTTTAATGATGGCTTCTACAATTCTTTTGCTGTATTCTTCTTTGTCAATTTTAAGGATGTTGCATAAGGCAGCTGTGTCCACCCCTTTTGCTTCATTGGGAATCACTACTAAATCGTAGCTAATTGTATTTTCAAGTAGGGCTCTTTTCTTTCGATCATAAATAATACCCCTGTCAGGGTAGATAATTTTACGATAGATCGCATTATTGTCCGCAGCTAATTTGTATTTATTAGAAACTACCTGAAGGCTGATTAATTGTCCTACAATTAAAATAAAAATTGTACCAATAATAATTTGGATGATGCCGCCTCTATTCTGATTGTAAACTGACATGGATTATCTTTTTAGCTTCCTTCTATTTAATAAAAGTTCTACTAGTAATATTAGGAGCATACTCATTAGGCTGGTAAAAAATACTTTACCTATAAAATAGCCAAAGCTTCCAAATTGCAACCATTCTAATACCACCAAATAAAAGTGGTGTAGAAAAGTGAGAGAGAAAACAAAGATGGTATAAGGTCCCCAGCCCATCGTGCCAATGCTAGGTTCTTTGGTGAGTTCTTCTGTCGCCTCTTGAGCTAGCAAAATATTCAAAATGGTAGGTCTTAGATAGCCAATTAAAGTGGCTGCTGCTGCATGAAGTCCTGGTGTATTGGTAAACATATCTAGACAATAACCTAGTGCAAATCCTAATAAAGTAGTGGCTAGTCGGCTTGTGCCAAAAGGCAACCATAAAATAAAAATAAAATACAAATAAGGAGTAATGAATTGATGCAGGGGTGGCACTTCGTTCAAAATGATGATTTGTAACAATAAAAATAAAATAAAACGAATGCTATTTTTAAGGATATTATTCATTGTTATCCTCCTTTTGCTCCATAGCTGCTTGGGCATCCATTCTTTTATTTTCCACTAAATACACATATTCTAAATTGTAAAAATTAGTAGCTGATTTAATATTTAAGGTCAAGAAGTTGCTGGAAGGCTCTTGTACAATACTGGTCACTCTTCCAATCATTAACTGGGCAGGGAAACTAGAGGAGTAGGGGCTTGTTAAAACGGTGTCGCCTATTTTTGGCAAAGCGCTTTTTGAAATATTTTTCAACAATAAAATTTCTGGACTTCCGCCATCCCATTCTATACTACCTGCAACTCGGTCTCTTTTAAGCATCGCACTCACTTTACTATTTCGATGTAGTAAGCTCATTATTTTACTATAGTAATCATTCACTTCCACCACTACGCCAACAATGGAACCATCTGGGCTTATTGCAGCCATATCCTTCTTCACCCCTTGTAAAGCGCCGCGTTCAATTGTGATATAATTTTTTTGTAAAGTAAAACTGTTGCCAACTACTTTGGCAGGATAGTAAAAGAATTTCCTAGTTTTCTCTAAACTGTCTTTTCTTAAAATGAGGGTGCCGGATTTTTTACTCGTGTCGTAGGGAACAAAATTTTGTGCCAATTCATTTCTGAGTGCTACATTTTCTGCTACTAATTTCGCATTGGTTGCTTTTAAATCAAAAAAGTAAGACCATTCATTATAATAACTATTCACACTTCCCGCAATTGCATTATTCCAGTTACCAAAAAATGTTTGGTGTGATTTACTGTAAGAAGACAACATGACCAACGATACAATTTGAAGTATCAGGAAGCTAAAAAAAGTAAAGTTCTGTCGTATAAAGCCAATGATATTCTTCATTAGGTATTATCTCATAATAAATGGAAAACGTTGGTAGTTTTTCAATGCAATTCCTGTTCCACGCACAACGCTCTTTAATGGATCGTCAGCTACATGAACTGGTAATTTAATTTTTGCACTCAATCTTTTATCTAAACCTCTTAAAAGTGAACCACCGCCTGTGATGTACAAACCTCTACGATAGATGTCTGCAGCTAATTCTGGAGGTGTTGTCTCTAAAGCTTTTAAGATAGCTTCTTCGATTTTGAAAATACTTTTATCTAATGCTTCGGCAACCTCTTGGTAAGATACCATGATTTGTTTTGGAATACCTGTCACCAAGTCTCTTCCATTCACTGGCATATCTTCTGGAGGATTATCTAAATCTTTTAAAGCAGCGCCTACATGTATTTTAATTTGCTCTGCTGTACGCTCGCCAATTAATAAACTATGGTAACGTCTTAATGCTTCCATGATATCTGCTGTGAATTCATCACCAGCAACACGGATACTTTGATCACAAACGATACCTGCTAATGCAATCACGGTAATACCAGTAGTACCACCGCCAATATCAATAATCATATTTCCAACTGGCTCTTCAACATCGATACCAATACCTAATGCAGCTGCCATTGGTTCATGAATCATATATACTTCCTTGGCGCCAGCTTGTTCAGCACTATCACGCACCGCTCTTTTTTCTACTTCAGTAATAGAAGAGGGAATACAAATCACCATTCTCCAACTAGGAGGAAATAAAGGCTTCTTAGGATAAATCATTTTCATCAACTCGCGAATCATTAATTCTGCCGCGTTGAAGTCTGCAATTACACCATCTTTTAATGGACGAACCGTTTTAATGCTTTCGTGTGTTTTTTCATGCATCAACAATGCCTTTTTACCCACCCCTAAAACTTCCTTCATATTGTTCCTGTTTAAGGCAATAATAGAAGGTTCATTTACAACCACTTCGTCATTGTGAATGATCAATGTATTTGCTGTACCCAAGTCCATTGCAATTTCTTGGGTGAAAAAGTTAAATAAGCCCATATTCGTTCAATATTTTACGTTCATTGGAATGATGCAAAAATCATCTAAAATCCTTGAACTACAAAGCTTTTTAAAAAATTGAACAAGATTATTTTTGGAAGAGGCTACTGCGCAAATTCATAGCCAATATCTTTTCTAAAGTTCATGCCTTCAAATTCGATTTTGGAGAGTGCCTCTTTAGCTGTTTGCGCAGCTGCTGTGATGGTGGCAGCTTGTGCCGTAACTGTCAAAACTCGACCACCATTTGTTACAATTGAAGTCTCTTTAAATCCAGTCCCAGCATGAAATACCGTAGTTTTTGGTATTTGAGCTGCAAGTTCAAGACCATGTATTGGAAAGCCTTTTTGATAATCACCAGGGTATCCGCCACTTACTGCCATCACCGTGGCAAAGCCCCCCTCATTGTACTCAATATTGACATCCTCTAAAGTGCCGTTATCTGTAGCAGCTAAAATGCTTACTAAATCAGTTTGTAAGCGGGGTAGAATTACCTCTGTTTCCGGGTCGCCCAATCTGCAATTGTATTCGATTACTATTGGCTCCCCACCGCAGTTCATTAAGCCAAAAAATACAAATCCTTTGTACACCAATCCTTCTTTGTCAAGGCCTTGAATGGTTGGGCGGACAATTTTTTGCTCCACTTTTTCCATAAAGGCGGCATCCATGAATGGAACAGGACTCACACAACCCATTCCACCTGTATTCAGCCCTGTATCTCCTTCCCCTATACGTTTATAATCTTTCGCGTGGCCTATAATTTGGTAGTTTTTGCCATCTGTCAAAGCAAAAACACTGACTTCGATACCTGTTAAAAATTGCTCGATCACTACTTTGTCACTTGCGGTACCAAATTGCTTGTGTTGTAACATGGATTCAAAACAATCCAATGCTTCTTGATGGCTAGTGGCAATAATAACGCCCTTTCCTGCGGCCAACCCATCTGCTTTTAAGACAATAGGTAAGTCATGTGCTGCAATATATTTTTTTCCTTCTTCGTAGTTGTCGGTCGTAAATTCAGCATAACCAGCCGTGGGGATCTGGTGTCTTTGCATAAAATGTTTGCTAAATGCTTTACTGCCCTCTAATTGTGCTGCAGCCGCAGAGGGGCCAATCACATTGATGGCTTCCGTAGCTGGATCATTTGCAAAAAAATCAAAAATACCTTTTACCAAGGGTTCTTCTGGGCCAACAATAATCATGTCAATTTGATGCTCGATGGCTGCACTTTTCAATCCCTCAAAATCATCAATTCGAATGGCTAAATTGGTGCCGATGGCTGCTGTGCCTGGATTACCAGGTGCGATAAATAACTGATCACAGTGGTAACTTTGAGCTATTTTCCAAGCCAATGCATGTTCTCTTCCGCCAGAACCAATTAATAAAATATTCATAATTAAGGTGATTGCAGCACGAAAGTAAAAATTATTGAAGGGATTTTATTATTTTGTACCAATTAAATAAACCATTTGTTATGTCTACAACGACACAAAGCCATCCTAAAGGTCTCTATGTATTATTCGCAACAGAAATGTGGGAGCGATTCAACTATTATGGCATGCGCGCCATCCTGGTCTTGTTTTTGGTAAAAGCAATGGCTTT
>JBFYPO010000062.1:0-2690 GCA_041303215.1 Asinibacterium sp.
TAAATTTTCTTTTAGAAAGTCAATTTAAAATAAAGCAACATCAAGCTCAATGTCAACACAATCGTATTGGCTACTAGTACTGGTTTGCTTTTTATTAAGTAAGCATAGGTCAACCAAACAATACAACTAAAGTTGACGATTAAGATCATTAATAAACTTAAGCTTTCTACATTCTTTGATTGCCAGGTTAAATATACTTGAGGTATAAAAGTAACACAGCTCAAAAAAGAACCAAAGTAGCCAATGGCTTCTACTAGTTTAGGGTTGATTTGTTTGTCGCTCATGATTTTGATTTAATTATCCTTGAGTGATCCCCGCTTTTTGCATCACTAAATCACTTACACCTGTAGTAGAATAACCACCATCATGGAATAAATTCTGCATGGTCACCATCTTGGTTAAGTCAGAAAATAAAGTGATACAGTAATTAGCACAATCTTCTGCAGTTGCGTTACCTAAAGGTGCAATCGCGTCCGCATAGTCATAGAAATCACCAAATCCTTTAATACCTGTTCCTGCAGTTGTTTTAGTAGGAGATTGAGATACAGTATTCACACGTACTTTATTCTTTAATCCATAGTGGTAACCAAAACTACGAGCAATAGATTCTAATAAAGCCTTGATATCTGCCATATCAGTATAGAAAGGATAAGTTCTTTGAGCAGCAGCATACGTTAATGCCACCACACTCGCATGTTCATTTAATGCATCCATATTATAAGCAACGCTTAACATCTTGTGTAAAGACATCGCAGAAACGTCTACGCCTTTTGCATAATAATCATAGTTCAAAGATGGATAAGGAATATTTTTTCTGATATTGACACTCATGCCAATAGAATGTAATACAAAATCAATTTTACCACCTAAAATTTCCTGAGACTGTGTAAACAAGTTTGTCAATTCTTCTACATTAGTTGCGTCTGCTGGTACAATCTTAGAATTGGTTTTTTCTGCTAATGCATTGATCTCTCCCATACGCATTGCAATAGGGGCATTGGTTAATACAAATGTGGCACCTTCAGCATGTGCTTGTTCTGCTACTTTCCATGCAATAGAATTGCTATCTAATGCGCCAGTAATAATTCCTCTCTTACCTTTTAATAAATTGTATGCCATCGTTATGGGTTTATTTAATTCTTGTAAAAATAATTATAATATCCTATAAATTAGTCAATATGCCTGCTTAATATGCCTTAGGATAGTAATTCTTGCGCATGCTCAATAGCAGCTTTAGTAGGTGGGTCCCCACCAATCATACGTGCAATATGGGTTACGCGCTCAGTAGCTTCTAAATTACGAAGATGTGTTTGGGTGGTATTGCCTTCCTGTGCTTTGTACACATATAAATGTGCATGACCTTTTGCAGCAATTTGTGGTTGATGCGTAATACATAGTACCTGACGTGCTATACCAAGTTCTTGAAGTAAAAGACCAACTTGTTTGGCTGGTTCTCCAGAAATGCCTGAGTCAATTTCATCAAAAATCATAGTAGGCAAATCAATTGATTTTCCTACTAGCGATTTAATACATAACATTAATCTACTCAATTCACCACCGCTTGCCACTTTTTTAATTGGTTCAAATTTTTGAGTATTGTTTGCGTCAAAAAGAAAATCAATTTTATCGATGCCAAAGGCATTCAATGGAACTGCGTCTATTGCTACTTTTAATTGTGCATTGGGCATGCCTACTTGATGCAATAAATGGTTTACTTGTTTGGTAAATGGGGCAGCTTGTTTCTTTCTTTTTTCACTAATGTCTGCAGCAAGTTCAGCTAACAATTTTTCACCCTCTGTCACCTTTTTGGTAAAAGCTGCGATAGTTTCATCCATATGCAATACGGCATCCACTTCTTTTTCAAGTGCTTGTTGAAGTACAAGTAGTTCTGCGGTAGATTGTACTTTATGTTTTTTCTGTAAATGGTATCCTTGTGATAATCTTTCTTGAATAAGCGCAATTTTTGCCGCATCAAAATCAATTTTGTCCTGCCAAATAGTTAATTCACTAGCGATATCTGCTAATTCAATTTGAGCCGCTTTTAATCTTTCCAATAAAGGTTCAAAATCGTTTTGATATTTAGCAATCGATTCTAAATTATGTGCAATCTGTTTAATTTGTTGTACAATTGGTTGATCCGATTCGTCTAAGGCATGGATGCTTTGTGCCAATTGTGCTTTAATATCGGCCGCATTTTCCATGAATTTTAAATCTACTTCTAATTGTTCTAATTCATTTTCTTGCAGATTTAAAGCAGCAAGTTCTTCTAGTAAATGCGTTTTATAAGCCAGGGTTTGATCAAAATTTTCTTTTTGCTCCAACAATGCTTTCAGCTCTTTACTATCCGCTTTCCATTGATAGAAATGGCCTTGGTAAACCTCTAAAGCTTTGTGCACATTTGCGAGCGCATCCAATACAGTTCTTTGAAAATCCATATCCCCTAAACTAAGGGTATCAAATTGTTGATGCAAGTCAACTAACTGAGAAGTAAGCTGTCTCAGGGCTGCTAAATTGATAGGGGTATCGTTGATAAATGCCCTAGATTTTCCTTGTGCATTTATTTCTCTACGAATAATCAATTCATCGGCAAGGTCTAAATCGTTTGCTTCAAAAAATGCAGCGTAATGATTTTTATTGGCCAATTTAAAACTGCCTTCAATCACACATTTTTTTTCTGGATTTCTACAAAC
>JBFYPO010000063.1:0-13545 GCA_041303215.1 Asinibacterium sp.
TCTAGAATTGAGTCTATATTTTTTCTCTCAGCTTAACAATACCACACTTTCATCAGGCGCTTGGTCGCGCCTTCTTGTTCGAAAAATCATAGACTCAATTCTAGATATTAGTGTAACAAAAAAGGTCATTTTCAGCTCGCGTTGCTCAAATGATCGAAAAAGCACAGATTCAAACCTCAATTTAGGGGGCTCTAAAAGTGAATTATTTTTTAATTTTTGCCAAACTTGTAAAAATAGGAGGTATTATATTAATTTTTTATAATGTTATATTTATTATAAATTAATTCATTAAATATATAAAATAATTATATTTAAAAATTTGACCGATTTTGGCACTTTTTTTAAAAAAACTTTGAAAATCAAGGTTTTTGGTACAAAATTTGTTTTTATGTGTGCCCTTCTTTACTTAACTTTGCCATCCTTTATTTTGGGCGTGTAGTCTATTGTTCGCATTGTACAATTTATTGTCAATTGCATACTAGGAAACACTTGAGCACAATGCTACCAAATATTTAATTCGCAATAAAACTGGTTTATACCGTATGTCTACAACAATCTTGAACAACAGAGTCAACTTTGGTAAGATAAAACACATCGCCGAAGCACCAGACTTACTTGACATTCAGTTAGAATCTTTCAAAGAATTCTTTCAGTTAGAAACAACACCAGACCGCAGAGATGTGGAAGGTTTGTTCCGTGTATTCAAGGAAAATTTTCCTATCACTGATACACGTAACATTTTCGTGTTAGAATTTTTGGATTATTTTATCGATCCACCACGCTACACTATTGATGAGTGTATGGAGCGCGGATTA
This sequence comes from Asinibacterium sp., assembly GCA_041303215.1. Taxonomy (GTDB): domain Bacteria; phylum Bacteroidota; class Bacteroidia; order Chitinophagales; family Chitinophagaceae; genus Sediminibacterium. Next base: position 816 of record JBFYPO010000063.1, read on the forward strand.
ACTTATGCTGTGCCGTTAAAAGCTAAACTACGTTTAAGCTGTAATGACGAAGAGCACGTTGATTTCCAAACCATCGTACAGGATGTATTCTTAGGAAACATTCCTTATATGACACCAAGAGGAACCTTTGTGATTAATGGTGCTGAGCGCGTTGTCGTTTCTCAGTTACATCGTTCACCAGGTGTATTCTTTGGACAATCCATCCATCCAAACGGAACAAAGATTTATTCTGCACGTGTGATTCCTTTTAAAGGTGCATGGATGGAATTTGCTACAGATATTAACAACGTGATGTATGCGTACATCGATCGTAAGAAAAAATTCCCTGTAACAACTTTATTGCGTTCAATTGGTTTTGAAACAGATAAAGATATTTTGGAATTATTCGGCATGGCTGATGAAGTTAAAGCAGATAAGAAAACTTTAGCAAATCAAGTAGGTCGTAAATTAGCTGCACGTGTTTTAAGAACATGGGTAGAAGATTTTGTAGATGAAGATACAGGTGAAGTAGTAAGCATCGAGCGTAACGAAATCGTTATGGAGCGTGATACTGTTTTAGATGAAGACGCTATCAATTTGATTATTGAAATGGGTGCAAAAAGCGTATTCATTCAAAAAGAAGATGTAGGTGGTGATTATGCAATTATCTACAACACATTAAACAAGGATACTTCTAACTCTGAATTAGAAGCTGTTCAACATATTTACCGTCAATTACGTGGTGCGGATGCTCCAGATAATGAAACGGCTCGTGGTATTATTGACAAGTTATTCTTCTCTGATAAGCGTTATGATTTAGGCGAAGTGGGTCGTTATAAGATCAACAAAAAGTTAGGTCATGATTTAACGCAAGAAAAGAAAGTATTAACGAAGCAAGATATCATTGAAATCATTAAGTACTTAGTACGTTTAACCAATGCGAAAGCAGAGATTGATGATATCGATCACTTAAGCAATCGTCGTATCCGTACAGTAGGTGAGCAATTGTATGCTCAATTTGGTGTTGGTTTAGCGCGTATGGCGCGAACTATCCGTGAGCGTATGAACGTACGTGATAATGAAGTATTCACTCCAGTTGATTTGATCAATGCGAGAACATTATCTTCTGTTATCAACTCATTCTTCGGAACCTCTCAGTTATCTCAATTCTTAGACCAAACCAATCCTTTGAGTGAAATCACGCATAAGCGTCGTGTTTCCGCATTAGGACCCGGCGGTTTAAGTAGAGAGCGTGCTGGTTTCGAGGTACGTGACGTACACTATTCTCACTACGGCCGTCTTTGTACAATTGAAACACCAGAAGGACCAAACATTGGTTTGATTTCTACTTTGTGTGTACACGCAAAGATCAACGATATGGGCTTCATTGAAACACCATACCGTAAAGTAGAAAATGGTAAAGTAAATTTAAAAACATTGACTTATTTAAGTGCGGAAGAAGAGGACACTGCAAGAATTGCACAGTCTAATTCTCCGTTAAATGAGAAAGGTGAATTTGCAGAAGACAAGGTTGTTTCTCGTGAAACAGGTGACTTCCCAATTTTAGATAAAGCAGATGTGCAATATATGGACGTCGCACCAAACCAAATCGTTGGATTGAGTGCTTCATTAATTCCATTCTTAGAGCATGATGATGCGAACCGTGCGTTGATGGGATCAAACATGCAACGTCAAGCTGTACCATTGATTCGTCCAGAAGTACCTATCGTAGGAACTGGTTTAGAAGGTAAGGCTGCACGTGATGCGAGAATTCAAATTCACGCTGACGGTGATGGTGTAATTGAGTTTGTAGATGCAAATGAAATTCACGTTCGTTACAACAGAAACGATCTTGATCGTTTAGTAAGTTTCAACGAAGATTTAATTGTATATAAATTAACCAAGTTCATTAAAACGAACCAATCTACTTGTATCAACTTACGTCCTGCTGTAAAGAAAGGACAGAAAGTGAAGAAGGGAGATTTCTTGACAGAAGGTTATGCAACTAAAGACGGCGAAATTGCATTAGGTAGAAACTTACAAGTGGCATTCATGCCATGGAAGGGTTACAACTTTGAGGATGCGATCGTAATTAGTGAAAGAGTTGTTCGCGAAGATTTATTTACTTCTATTCACATTGATGAATACGAATTAGAAGTTCGTGATACAAAATTAGGAGAAGAAGAATTAACTTCTGATATCCCTAACGTTTCTGAAGAGGCAACTAAAGATTTAGACGAGCACGGTATCATTAGAATTGGTGCTGCAGTAAAAGAAGGAGATATTTTAATTGGTAAGATCACTCCAAAAGGTGAATCAGATCCAACTCCAGAAGAAAAATTATTGCGTGCGATCTTCGGTGATAAAGCGGGTGATGCTAAAGATGCTTCTTTAAAAGCAGCAAACGGAACAGAAGGTGTGGTGATTGATAAAAAATTATTCCAACGTGCTAAGAAAGACAAGAGCGGTAAAGTACGTGAGAAAGCGATGTTGGATAAAGTAGAAAAAGACCACGAACAAAAGTCAACTTTACTTAAAGAGTTGTTAATTGAAAAATTACAAACTTTATTAAAAGACCAGACGACTCCAGGTGTGGTGAATAATTTTGGTGAAACATTGATTCCTAAAGGCAGCAAGTTTAGTGCGAAGAATTTAGCAACCATTGATTTCCAAAATGTAAATCCATTAGGATGGACTGGTGACAAGAAAACAGATGACTTCTTAAACACATTGTTACACAACTATAACATTAAGTACAACGAAGAGTTAGGTCGTTACAAGCGTGAGAAATTCAATATCTCTATTGGTGATGAATTACCAGCGGGTGTATTGAAATTAGCGAAGGTATACTTAGCTGTGAAGCGTAAGTTAAAAGTGGGTGATAAGATGGCAGGACGTCACGGTAACAAAGGTATCGTTGCTAAGATTGTTCGTGCAGAAGATATGCCATTCATGGAAGACGGAACGCCAGTAGATATCGTATTGAATCCATTGGGTGTACCTTCTCGTATGAACTTAGGACAGATCTATGAAACAATCTTAGGATGGACTGGTAAGAAATTAGGCGTGAAGTTTGCAACTCCAATCTTTGATGGTGCAAGCACGCAACAAATTGAAGACCTATGTGACGAAGCAGGTATCCCTAACAATGGTCACTCTTATTTATATGATGGTGAAACAGGAGAAAGATTCGATCAGAAAACTTCTGTGGGCGTTATCTATATGATTAAGTTACACCACATGGTAGACGATAAGATGCACGCACGTTCTATCGGACCATACAGTTTGATTACACAACAACCATTGGGTGGTAAAGCTCAGTTTGGTGGTCAACGTTTTGGTGAGATGGAGGTATGGGCATTAGAAGCATATGGTGCATCTAATATCTTACAAGAGTTATTAACGCTTAAATCAGATGATATCATCGGTAGAGCTAAGACATATGAAGCCATTGTAAAAGGCGAGAATATTCCTAAAGCTGGTATCCCTGAATCATTCAATGTATTGGTACATGAATTGAGAGGTTTAGGTCTTGATTTAAAATTTGATTAATCTTTCTAAAAGAAAAAATTAATCATCGAATAACACCAAATTCTTAAATAGGTTCCGGTGTCAAAGCCGGAACTAAAATGAATAAATAATATGGCATTCAAAAAAGAGAATAGACAACGTCCAGCTTTTTCTCAAATCACGATTAGTTTGGCATCCCCAGACAATATCCTAGAGCGTAGCTTTGGAGAAGTGTTGAAACCAGAAACGATCAACTACCGTACTTATAAGCCGGAGCGTGATGGTCTTTTCTGTGAGCGTATTTTTGGTCCAGTAAAGGATTACGAATGTGCTTGTGGAAAGTATAAAAGAATTCGATACAAAGGCATCGTTTGTGACCGTTGTGGCGTTGAAGTAACAGAGAAAAAAGTACGTCGTGAGCGTATGGGCCACATCAAATTGGTGGTACCTGTAGTGCATATCTGGTACTTTAAATCTTTACCAAACAAAATCGGTTACTTGTTAGGAATGAGTTCTAAGAAATTAGAAACCATCATTTACTATGAGCGCTATGTAGTGATTCAACCAGGTATCAAAGACAATTTAAAAGTAGCAGATTTATTAACTGAAGAAGAGTACTTAGATTTATTAGATACTTTACCTAAAGAAAATCAATACTTACCGGATGACGATCCTCAAAAGTTCATTGCTAAGATGGGTGCTGAGGCTGTACATGATTTATTAGGTTTATTAGATTTAGATACTTTAAGTTTCACTTTACGTGATGCTGCTGCCAACGAAACTTCTCAACAAAGAAAAGCAGATGCTTTAAAGCGTTTGAGTGTAGTAGAATCTTTCCGTGAAGCAAAAACACATATTACCAACCAACCAGAATGGATGGTAATGAAATATATTCCAGTTATTCCTCCAGAATTACGTCCATTGGTGCCATTAGATGGTGGCCGTTTTGCGTCTTCTGATTTGAATGATTTATACCGTCGTGTAATTATCCGTAACAACCGTTTAAAGCGTTTGTTGGAGATTAAAGCACCAGAAGTAATCTTACGTAACGAAAAGCGTATGTTACAAGAAGCGATCGATTCATTATTCGATAACTCTCGTAAGTCTAACGCTGTTAAAGCAGAAGGTGGACGTGCTTTGAAATCTTTATCTGATGTATTGAAAGGTAAACAAGGTCGTTTCCGTCAAAACTTATTAGGTAAGCGTGTGGATTATTCTGGACGTTCTGTAATCGTGGTAGGACCTGAATTAAAAATGCACGAGTGCGGATTACCAAAGGATATGGCTGCTGAATTATTTAAGCCATTTATTATTCGTAAATTAATTGAAAGAGGTATCGTTAAAACAGTGAAGTCAGCTAAGAAATTAGTAGACAAAAAAGAAGCTGTGATTTGGGATATCTTAGAAAACATATTGAAAGGACATCCAGTGATGTTAAACCGTGCCCCAACATTGCACCGTTTATCTATCCAAGCTTTCCAACCTAAAATGGTAGAAGGTAAAGCGATTCAACTTCACCCATTAGTTACCGCGGCATTCAACGCCGATTTCGATGGTGACCAAATGGCGGTGCACGTTCCATTGAGCCATGCGGCTATTTTGGAAGCACAGTTGTTGATGTTGTCTTCTCACAATATCTTGAACCCACAGAATGGTACGCCAATCACCCTTCCTTCTCAGGACATGGTGTTAGGTTTATACTATATCACAAAGGGTAAAAAATCAATGGGTGACTTAGTCGTAAGAGGAGAGGGTAAAGCTTTCTACAACTTAGACGAGGTAATCATTGCTTACAATGAAAACAAAATCGATCTACACGCAAACATTCGCGTAAAAACAAATGTGCGTGAAGGTGGTGTATTAGTAAACAAATTGATTGAAACAACTGTAGGACGTGTGTTATTTAACCAACATACACCAAAGCCAGTTGGATTCGTAAATCAATTGTTGACTAAGAAAAGTTTAAGAGATATCATTGGTGATATCATTAAAATCACAGACGTTCCAACCACTGCTAAGTTCTTGGATGATATTAAAACATTAGGTTTCAGAATGGCATTCCGTGGAGGTTTATCATTCAACGTGAACGACTTGGTTGTTCCTGAAACTAGACATGAATTATTAGAAGCAGCGAAAGTAGAAGTAGAAGAAGTTTGGGAAAACTATAACATGGGTCTTATCACTAATAACGAGCGTTACAACCAGGTAATTGATATTTGGGGACGTGTCGATACACGTATCACTGATACTTTAATTCGTGAGATGGCTACCGATAAGCAAGGTTTCAACTCTGTATACATGATGTTGGATTCTGGAGCGAGAGGTAGTAAGACACAGGTAAAGCAGTTAGTTGGTATTCGTGGATTGATGGCAAAACCTCGTAAGAGTGGTAGCACAGGATCTGAGGTTATTGAAAATCCAATCTTATCTAACTTTAAAGGTGGATTGAACGTATTGGATTACTTTATTTCTACGCACGGTGCGCGTAAGGGTCTTGCGGATACTGCCTTGAAGACAGCGGATGCGGGTTACTTAACACGTCGTTTAGTGGATGTGTCTCAAGATGTCGTAATCTCTGAAGTAGATTGTGGAACATTAAGAGGTATTGCTACAAGTGCATTGAAAGACAATGAAGATGTAATTGAACCATTAGCAGATAGAATTGAAGGACGTACTTCTTCCCATGATGTAATCAATCCAATCACCAACGAATTAATCGTTGCAGCGGGCGAAGAAATTTCAATTGATGCAGCTCGTTTAATCGAAGATGCAGGTATTGAAACAGTAGAGATTCGTTCTGTATTGACTTGTGAAAGCAAGCGTGGTGTTTGTGTGAAGTGTTATGGTAGAAACTTAGCAACTGGTTATATCACTCAGAAAGGTGATGCAGTTGGTATTATCGCTGCACAATCAATTGGTGAGCCTGGTACACAGTTGACATTACGTACTTTCCACGTGGGTGGTGTGGCTGGATCTTCTTCTGTTGAATCTAGCTTGAACGCTAAGTTTGATGGTACGATTCAGTTTGACGGTCTACGTACAGTGGATACCATCAATAACGACGGAAACAAAGTGAAAGTAGTTATTGGTCGTACAGGTGAAGTAAGAATTATGGATGTGAAGAATGATCGTTTAATGATCACGAATAACGTTCCTTACGGAGCTATCCTTGCTGTAAAAGATGGTGCACAAGTGAAGAAGGGAGATGTGATTTGTACATGGGATCCATTCAACAACGTAATCGTTGCGGAGCAAAATGGTAAGATCTCATTTGAAAATATTTTAGAAGGATTCACTTATCGTGATGAAGCGGATGAGCAAACAGGTCACCGTGAAAAAGTGGTTATTGAATCTAAGGATAAAACAAAAATCCCAACGATCATCTTATCTGGTGCTAAAGACAATAAGATGTACAACTTACCAGTAGGTTCTCACATCGTTATCGAAGAAGGTGTGGAAGTGAAAGCAGGACATATCTTGGTGAAGATTCCAAGAGTCTTAGGTAAGTTAAGAGATATCACGGGAGGTCTTCCACGTGTAACTGAATTATTCGAGGCAAGAAATCCAGGTAACCCTGCGATTGTTTGTGAAATCGATGGTATCGTAACATTTGGTAACATCAAGCGTGGTAACAGAGAGATCATTGTTGAATCTAAAGATGGCATGGTGAAGAAGTACTTAGTGCCTTTAACACGTCAGATCTTGGTTCAAGATAGCGACTTCGTTAAAGCAGGTTCTCCTTTATCAGATGGTCAAATTGCGCCAGCAGATATCTTATCTATCAGAGGTCCATATGCGGTACAAGAATACGTTGTAAATGAGATCCAAGAGGTATATCGTTTACAAGGTGTAAAAATCAATGACAAGCACATTGAGGTAATTGTTCGTCAGATGATGAAGAAGGTAGAGATCGTAGATGCAGGAGATACTAAATTCTTAGAAGAAGATTTAGAAGACCGCTTTGACTTTATCGAAGAGAATGATCGTATTTATGATAAGAAAGTAGTTACTGATGGTGGTGAGAGTGCTAAATTTAAGCCTGGTCAAATTGTAACTGTTCGTGAATTAAGAGAAGAGAATTCTATCTTGAAGCGTGCAGACAAGAAAGTAGTAGAAGTGCGCGATGCGAAACCTGCTACAGCTCGTCCAGTATTATTAGGTATCACTAAAGCTTCATTGGGTGTTCAAAGCTGGATCTCAGCTGCGTCCTTCCAAGAGACTACTAAAGTATTGAGTCAGGCAGCTATTCAAGGTAAGGTTGACTTAATGCTTGGATTGAAAGAAAACGTAATTACTGGTCACTTAATTCCTGCAGGTACTGGTCAAAAAGATTTCGAGAAATTGATCGTAGGAAGTAAGGAAGAATATGAAGTGTTGGCGACAACTCGTGAAGCGATGAGCTTTGATGAGGAAGAATAAGCACTTTAATTGATTTTGTTAAAAAGCAGGAAATAGTTCTATTTCCTGCTTTTTTTATACAGCAAATACAAGGTTGATTTATATATTTTACTTATTTTTATAGGGTAGGGCAAGTCCTTTACAATACATTAAATCTTATTTTAAAATGAAGTCGACTAACTGGGTGATCAATGGGGTATTAGCTTTAGCAATTATTACTTTGTACATATTGCATTTTAGCAATAGTGCATCAACAAGCAAGCAAGCAGCAATGCAGTCAGCAGGTGGAACCAAAGTAGCTTATTTTGAAATTGATTCAATTCAAAATAACTATACTTTTTTTAAAGATGTGAAAGATGCTTTGCAATTAAAGGATATGGAAAACGCGAAACAATTAACAGCGCTTAAAAATACCTTTGCAGCAAAGTACCAAGACTTGCAAAAAAATGGCCAATATTTATCTCAAGGCGAAGTAGTTGCTAGACAACAAGAATTACAACAGCTTGAAAAAAATTATGCCAATACAGAGCAACAATTAACCCAAGCATTACAAGAAGAGAGCTATAGAAAATTACAGGAAGTAAAAAAGAAAATCGAAGCATTCATTTTGAAGTATAATAAGGATAAGCAATTTGCTTATGTGTTCTCTAGTAATGCAGATCTAATGTATTACAAAGACACCACCTACGATATTACCGCAGATATTGTAAAAGGCCTAAACGCGGAATACAAGAAATAATTCATACCAATCCCGTTTACTCAACGGGATTTTTTTTAACGTATAGCTATTCATTATGTCAGAAACAAACACAGGATTTAAACCAAGTTTATCCGCATTTGATGCAACGATGATTGTTGCAGGGAGTATGATCGGTTCAGGTATTTTTATTGTGAGTGCAGACATCACCAGAAATGTTGGTTCTGCTGGTTGGTTAGTTGCTGTTTGGTTATTGACCGGCTTTATGACTTTGACAGCCGCATTAAGTTATGGTGAATTAAGTGCCATGTTTCCTAAAGCAGGAGGGCAGTATGTTTATTTAAAAGAATCCTATAATCCTTTATTAGGATTTTTATATGGATGGAGTTTCTTCTCTGTGATTCAGACAGGAACTATTGCTGCAGTAGGCGTAGCCTTCAGTAAATTTGCAGGTTATTTCTTTCCTTCTTTAGAAATGACGGATGCTAATATTTTAATTCAAATGGGCTTCTTGAAAATCTATCCAGCCCAATTATTATCTATCGCAATCATTATCCTACTTACTTATATCAATACCAAAGGGGTGCAAGGAGGTAAAATGATTCAGTCGACTTTTACCATCACGAAGTTGGCTTCTTTGTTTGGCTTAATTGGATTTGGCTTTTTATTAGCATCAAAAGCGAGTGTTTGGGATGCCAATTGGACCAATGCATGGGAGATGAAAACCATTGCGGCTGACAATAGCACGACTCCAATTTTTGGTGTCGCAATTTTAGGCGCTATTGCCGCTTCTATGGTAGGTTCTATTTTTAGTAGTGATGCATGGAACAATGTAACTTTTATTGCAGGAGAAATTAAAAACCCACAACGTAATATTGGACTAAGTCTTTTCTTGGGTACATTAATAGTGACCGTTATTTATATTTCAGCGAACCTGATGTATTTAAGTGTATTACCATTGAATGAAATTGCGAATGCACCAGCAGACAGAGTTGCGGTAGCGGCATCCAATGTGATCTTTGGGAATATAGGCACCTATGTGATTGCGGTGATGATCATGATCTCTACTTTTGGATGTAACAATGGATTAATTCTTGCGGGTGCAAGGGTTTACTATACCATGGCACAGGATGGTTTGTTCTTTAAAAAAGCGGGTACATTGAATGCCAACGCAGTGCCTGCTTGGGCACTTTGGGCTCAATGCATTGTTGCTTCATTATTATGTTTAAGCGGCAGGTATGGAGACTTATTGGATATGGTCTCATTTATTGTAGTGATATTTTATATTTTAACTATTATAGGTATTTTTATTCTTCGTAAAAAAAGACCAGCACTAGAAAGACCTTATAAAGCATTCGGTTACCCAGTTTTACCAGCGATCTATATTTTGATGGGTACTTGTTTTTGTGTGCTGTTGATTATTTATAAGCCTAATTTTACATGGCCTGGCTTAATCATTACCTTATTAGGGGTGCCTTTATATTATGTAGCTTTGCGTAATCAAAAAACGACAGCATAAATGATGGATCATAAAACCTTTAATCATTTATTCGAGGGATTTGCAACCACCAAAATTGGGGTAGTGGGAGATATCATGTTGGATACCTATTGGTGGGGTGGCGTTGACCGTATTTCACCAGAAGCACCTGTGCCGATTGTGTCCTTGCAACGTAAGGAAACAAGGGTGGGTGGAGCGGCGAATGTAGCCCTTAATTTAAGGGCACTAGGAGCGCCAACAACGATCTTTGCTGTTATAGGCAAAGACCAAGAAGGAAAGGATTTAAAAGGGCTGTTAGAGGCCGAAAATATAGACACGAGCTACATTCACACAAGTGATTCTAGGGTGACTACGAATAAAGTAAGGATCATGGGGCGCAATCAACAAATGATGCGTTTGGATCATGAAAATACCCATGATATCAATGCTGCGGAATCAAAAGCACTATTAGATCATTTTTATGCCTATGTAGAAAAGGAGCAGCCTGCTTTAATTATTTTAGAGGATTACAATAAAGGGGTATTGACTGCCGAAATCATCGAATCCATTATTGCTTATTGTAACCAAAAAGGCATTCCAACAGCAGTGGATCCAAAACAAAAGAATTTCTTAGTCTATAAAAATTGCACCTTATTTAAACCGAATTTGAAAGAGGTGAAAGAAGGGTTGAAAATTGAAATACCAACAGTAGATCTAGCCAATTTGCATCAAGTACATCTTGCTTTACATACAGCACTGAATCACGGTATTTCATTTATCACTTTATCAGAACATGGCGTGTTTTTTGCAGAAGAAGGCAAGCAACAATTGATTCCAACGCATATTCGTAACATCGCAGATGTCAGTGGTGCAGGGGATACAGTGATTGCAGTAGCTTCTTTGGTGTATGCGTTTTCAAAAGATATGTCATTGGCCGCAGAGATCGCAAATATTGCAGGTGGATTGGTTTGTGAATTAGTAGGCACTGCACCTATTGATAAAAATAGGTTATCAAAAGAGGTCGAAAAATTATTAGTAAAGTAAGTCCTTATCTTATCCTTCTTCTAGGGGGTATATAAAAATTGCTCATGAAAAAAACAGCTATTATCGTAGCAGGTGGAACTGGACAAAGAATGGGTACAGTAGTGCCTAAACAGTTTTTAACGATTGAAGGGAAGTCTGTCTTATTGCATACAATTGATCAATTTGTAGCCGCATTTTCGGATATCAATTTTATAATCGTGTTACCTGCTAGCTATATACAAGAAGGGCAGGATTTAATTGTATCAAGTGGATTGACGCAAGGATTTCAATTTGTGGCTGGTGGAGATACTCGATTTCAGTCGGTTAAAAATGGTTTAGCCCAAGTAGAACAAGACGCAATCGTATTTGTGCATGATGCTGTTCGTTGTTTATTGACACCGGCATTGATTCAAAGGTGTTATCAGCAAGCGGTAGAAAAAGGCTCAGCTATACCAGCGGTGAGTTCAACAGATACGATACGTTTGATGGACGGGGCTACACATCATGTAGTGGATAGGGAAAAAGTGATGATGATTCAAACCCCACAAACATTCCAAGCTGCTTTATTAGTAAAGGCATTCGAACAACCCTATCAACCTTCCTTTACGGACGAAGCGAATGTGGTGGAAGCCAGTGGAACTGCAGTGTATTTGGTAGATGGAGAGTTTGAAAATATCAAAATTACAAGACCATTGGATTTGGCTATTGCCGCTTATATTCTTGCAAAAAGATATTCGAATGAATAGGACTTAAATCAATGAAGTGCTACTATATATTTTTATAATGACTCAATTAATCAGCGGACTGATTCACAACAGAAGTAGATTTGCTGATTTTTTCTAAAATCTGATGTGCTACTTCCATGGCTAAATATCCATCAATTTCATTCACCACAGTAGGCTCATCTTTTTCGATGGAATCAACAAAGCTGCTCAACTCACTTAAGATGGCGTTGCCTTCTGCTACTACTGGGTTAGAGATGGATATGGTTTTGGTGCCTTGATGCGTTTCAATGTCGAAAGAGAAAGCATCTGATTCGTCTGGTTGTTTTAATTTGATAATCTCTGTAGTTTTCTCCAAAAAGTCAATACCTATGTAGGCGTCCTTTTGGAAGAGTCTAATCTTACGCATTTTTTTCATGCTGATTCTGCTGCTGGTTAAATTTGCAACACAACCATTATTGAATTCAATACGGACGTTTGCAATATCAGGCGTATCTGTTAATACAGCCACCCCACTAGCAGAAATATTTTTAACATCACTTTTTACAATACTTAAGATGATATCAATATCATGAATCATTAAATCAAGAATCACGCTTACTTCAGTCCCTCTTGGATTAAACTGTGCCAAACGATGTACTTCTATGAATAAGGGCTTTAAGGTTTCGTTTTTGAGTGCCGTAAATGCAGGGTTAAATCGCTCTACATGACCCACTTGTAATTTTACATTGGCTTCTTTGACCATATTCATAATCGCCTTACCTTCTTCAATGGTATTGGCCATTGGCTTCTCCACAAATACATGTTTGCCCATTTTAATGGCCATCTCGCAAACAGGAAAATGTAAATGAGTAGGTGTGACTACATCAATTGCATCAGAAGCAGCAATCAATGCAGCTTCGTCCATAAATCTTTTTATACCAT